>JANLQB010000063.1:0-3107 GCA_031367565.1 Verrucomicrobiota bacterium | reverse complement strand
GCCATGCCAGTATCCAGCAAGTAACTGCTAAGGACGCTCCCGCCTTGAGTGACGACGACCCGTGTTCCATTTCCGGCAAAGGGCGAGCCGGTGCCCGCAGCGTCCGCGAGATAAAAGCCAAAGCTGTCTCCGCCCGTGGTGTCGTTGATCGACTGAATCGCGCCCCCGTTATTGAAAACCTGGATGCCGGTGTTCTTGCGATAGAGAAAGCCGAATTCGCCGGAACCGGTGACTGGAAAGCCATTCCCGCCCGAGGATCGCAAGGTAAAGCTGGTCCACTCGCTCGCGTCTCCGACGGTGCCTTTGAACATGTCGAAGTTGATCTTCAGCGGACCGGGAACATTGGCGGTGGAAAGTGGCAGTCCGTTGAGCGCGGCGCTCGCTCCGAAGGCGAGCAGGAGGTAGTTGCCATTTGTCCCGGCTGGCTGCTGGACGACGGTAGGATTGCCCACCTGCGTATTGCCGCCTGGACTCCAGGACTGCTGCGCTGCGGTACCGGTCTGGCGGTTTGCGAGGTTGAAGTTGAGATCGCCAGTATTCGGGTTATTCGGGGCGAGGAAGTTGTCCGTGAGCAAGGCCACACTGGCTGTGCCCTGAAGGCGCAAGGTGCCAGCGTTGACGGTCGTTCCGCCGGTGTAAGTATTCGTGCCCGAGAGGGTCAACGTGCCATTCGTCGTCTTGGTGAGCGCCACGGTGCCTGTGCCGACATTGTGATCCCGGATGCTGCCGGCGAAATTCCCCGTTTCCAGCGTGATCAAACTCGTGCCTGCGGTATCATTAACGATCGTGCCCGCACCCGTTAGCCCGCCCAAAAAGGTCTGATTCGTGGCATTCAAGTCGAGCGTTGCTCCGCTGCCCACGATGGTGCCGCCGGAGTAGGAGTTTTCTAAACTAAAACGCAGCGTCCCGGCCGCGACGTTCACGCTTTTCGGGCCGATTACATCCTGAGCAAAGGTCAGGGTTCCTCCGCCGAATTTTACCACGTCCGACACAAGCTGGACGGTCGCGTCGATCGTATGCGAACCCCCCGTTTGCGTATTCAGCACCGAAGTTCCACCCGCATCGGCCTGGAGCTTGAGAAGGCCGCCAGTGAGCGTGTAACTGCCGGCGCCAAGAATCTCGATATTGCCCACCGTCCGTGTAACTGGGAGCGTCACCGCAGTTGGGCCCGCTTGCGCGCTAAAGGATGCGGATGATCCCGCCCCATTCGCCGGGACGAACCCGCCGGACCAATTCGCGGCGCTGTCATACTTATTCAGACCGCCGGGCGACCAGGTGTTAGAAAACACCTGCTCATTGCTGATGCCATAGACGTGGATCGAGGCACCGCCGGTCGTCTGTGCGAAATTTAGCGTCGTAGAGGTGCCGGTCGCCACAAACGTGTAGCGCAGCACCGAGGCCTCCAGCGCATCGGGATTGTAAAGCGTGCTCGCACCTTCCGACGAGGTGAACAGGTTCGTGCGATCAGCCAATGCTGACCACGCCCAATCCTCATTGTACATGGTTGCGACGTAGGTTTTTCCAATCGTCAGCCCGTTGAAAGTCAGCGTCCCCGGATCTCCGCCATATTGGAAACCATCGAAAAGCTGATCGATCGCCGCGCCGCCTGCATTGCCGCCGAATGTCGTCGTATGATTGCCGCCGCCGCCAAAATTATTCGGCACGCCCGTCAAATCCCATCCCGTCCCGGAAACGGCACCGCCACTTCCCACAAATGTCACCCCATTCACCACGACATCGGCTCCGATGACATTCGCGATGGCGGTGTAAATTTTCGTCGTGCTGACGCCCGAACCGGTCGCGCCGGTGTCGCCAGTGATCGCGCCGCTGGAAAACACTGCTTCCGCGGCCAAGCCTGCGTGGGCCGCGAGCAGGCTCGCGATGCTGGTGAGGAGAACGCGCCGCGCGGGGGCGGTGCGGGTTGAGGTCGGAGTGTGACGGGCGTTTGGATTCATGCGGTGTTTTGGGTAGAAGCTCGGGGAAAAGGGGCGGCTAGCGAACGGAATGCCTACCTTGGCACGGGTATTGCGATTTTACACAATTTTTTCCCGCAAAAACTGAGGACCTCCCGCTCAGGTGATTTTTCATGGTTTCGCGCTCAGTTTCGCCCGGAGGAAAAGGGATGGTGCGGGGGCGGGCGCGATGCTTCGGAGCGTGATGCGCTCGATGTTTCCCGGAAGGCTGGCGCGGGCGGTGATTTCGTAGAAGCGGTTGGCAGCGGCCCATCCCGAGAGAGTGGCGGATCCTTCGAGATCCCAGCTCACGTCGGCGAGCGAATTGCGCTCCAGCGTGAAAGTGACATATGACGCGCCGAGCACGGTTTCACGGCCCATTTTCGGGAACGCGCCGGCTCCGATCGCGTGTTCGATTTCGTTGTTGATCCCGTCGCCATCGTCGTCGCCTGTGAGGCTGCCCGGAAGAGCGAGCGCGTCCGTGGTGCGCGGGTTCGGGGTGCCAGCGCGCCAGTGCAGCGGATTCGTGGGATCGGGATTTGTTTTCGGCGCGATGAGGACGAGCGACGGGCCGGTGCCATCGGGACTCGCGGGCCAGGGCAAAGTGTCGCCGTAGGTGAAGCGCACGATGTCCGCTCCGCTCGCGGCAATGAGCGCGATTTCCTCGCCGCCGTTGCTCAGCACGTTCGCGCCGGGCTGATAGTATTCGCCCAGCACTGCGACGCTGGGATGCCGCACCGCGAACGCCGCACGGCGTCGCGCAACCACGGCATAGGTGCCGGGCGCGAGCGTGGTGCTGGGAAATGGGTAGGCGATGCCGCCGGCAAACTGGCAGCCCGCGAGGTTCACGGTTTGCGTCGCGATGTTGCGGATTTCGATGAACTCGAAATCGTTGTTGTCCGTGTAGCCCGCGCCGATCTCGCCAGCCGTCGGTGCGCCGGGATTGTAGTGCAGCTCCGAGATGACCACGTTCCCGGCGGCGGCAGGAATGACGGTCCCGGTGCCCGTGATCGTGATCGTATCGGTGCCTACGAGATTTCCCTGAAAGTCGAACGCCTGAAGCGTGACGGCATTTGCCCCCGGCGCGATCGGCAGCGAGACCTGCCACGTATTCCCCGTCGTCCACGTCGCCGTCAGCAGGAGCCCGCTGCCCTG
>JANLQB010000052.1:0-5143 GCA_031367565.1 Verrucomicrobiota bacterium | reverse complement strand
CCGCGCCACTCGTTCAAGCTGCGCACCGAACTGAGCGCGACGCCGGCGTGGCGCATCGCCGCCAATTGGCAGGTCGCCAGCAACGTCTACGCACGCGGCGACGAGAACAACCTCGATGCGAACGGGCGCGTGCCCGGCTATACGGTGCTCAACCTCGACACGCGATACAAGGTCGACCGCAACCTGGAGCTGTTCGCCCGCATCGACAACCTGTTCGACCGCCGCTACGCCAACTTCGCCACCCTGGGCGACAACGTTTTCACGGGTCCTTCACAGGGCTTCGATGGGGCCAACCCGCGCACCGAACAGTTCCGCGGCCACGGCACACCGCGCGGCATCTGCGCGAGCTGTGGGAATTGCTGCCGCCGAAGCCCGAGGAGGAGGATCGGTTGTTTGAAACGGCGCTGCGCGGGCGGGCGCTGGAAAATGATGGGGAAGGTTTTGGGGATTTCGCGCCACAGATTCCGCAGAATTTTGGCGATGTTGCATTTCGGAAGGCAAAGGAAGAGGCAGAGGTGGCTGCCGTTGCACTAGCGCCAGCGATGGATGCACCCGCTGCACCAGCGCCACATGATCCGGCGAAACCCGCGGCTGTCACGGCGATGGGCCGTTTGACGAAGAGAGGGGATGTTGTTGAGCAACTGGCTGACAAGACGGGCAAAGACGTGGCGCTCGGGCTGGAGGCGAAATTGGCGGAAATGGATGCGCTCAGTGTCGTTGAGAAGACGAAGGCGGGGGTTGCGGATGGGATATTTGTTGGCGGAGGAACGAACGGCGGGAAGGAATTTTTCGGATTGGAAGTAGCGCAGCAACAACGCGGCCTCGCCTTGCAGCAGGCTTACTTCCGGCGACTCGGGCCGACGAAGGAATGGGCGGAGAATAACTACTACCAATTACCGATTGAAGATCAGGGCGCAGAGTTAGTGACCATCAATGCCTTCTGGCGCGACTTCGCGGCTTGGGATGGCAAGGTGCCTAATCTCTCCGCAAACCTCGCGGAGGCGCATCGTAATTTCACCGAGATGATGCTCGCGCTCGCGGTGCTCGATCTGCCTTTTGACGCGCCGAAGCACACGACGAAGAGCGAGAAGAATTCCTTTACGCTCACGGCGGCGGGGCCGGTGATCGTTTTCCACAAACAGATCAAACCCGCCGACGCGAAGCCCGAGGGCGCGCCGGCGCTGCTCGTGAGCGAGAACTTTTTTCGCCACGGTGATCGCTACCGTGAGGAGGGGAATGAGAAGTTTGACAAGTTCGTGACCGATGAATTCCTGAGCGGCGTCGTGTATGGCGCGCAGTTAGTGATTACTAATCCCACTTCCACGCCGCTGAAGCTGGACCTGCTAACTCAGATTCCCAAAGGCGCGCTGCCGGTGCTCGGCAGCAAGGCGACGCACAGCCGCTTCGTGCGCTTGCAGCCTTACACCACGCAGCAGCTCGAATACTATTTCTACTTCCCTGCGCCATCCGCGCAGGACGCGGCGTTCCCGCATTTCCCGGTGAATGTGACGCTCGTCGGGAAGAGCGTGGGTGCGGCGACGGCGACGACTTTCAAAGTGGTGCGGCAGCTCTCGCAGGTGGACAAGGCGTCGTGGGATTACCTCTCGCAATACGGCACGGACGACGAGGTGTGGGCGTTTATCGATCAAGGAAACATCGAGCGGCTCGACCTCGTGCGCCTCGCGTGGCGGGCGCGGAGGAGCGTGGATTTTTTCCGCAAGCTGATCGCGACGATGGAAAAGCGGCATCTGTATAGTGAGGTGATCTATCGCTATGGCGTGGTGCATGACGACAAGGCGTCGCTGCGCGAATGGCTACGGCATCGCGATGACTTCCTCGCGCAGTGCGGTGCGTGGCTGGATACGAAGTTGGTGACGATCGACCCGATCGAGCGGCGTGCTTACGAGCATCTGGAGTATTCGCCGCTGGTGAATCAGCGCACGCATCGACTCGGCGCGGAGCCAAAGATCGCGAACCCCGTTTTCCGCGGGCAATACCAGAGCCTTCTCAACATCCTTGCTAACAAGCCGACGCTCGCGGCGACGGATGAGATGAGCGTGGTGTACTATTTGTTTTTGCAGGATCGGATTGAGGAGGCGCTCGCGCGTTTCCACGACATCAGTGCGGAGTCGCTGCCGACGAAATTGCAGCACGATTATTTCCGCACGTATGCCGCTTTCTACGAGGAGAAGCTGGCGGACGCTCGCGCGGTCGTGGCGCAATACAGCGATTATCCCGTGGATCGCTGGCGCGCGCTTTTCGCCGAAGCCGGCGCGCAGCTCGATGAGATCGAAGGGAAGAAAGTGGCGCGTCCGGGCGACAAACCGGATCGCGAAAAACAGCAGGCGGAACTCGCGGCAAGCGAGCCGACTTTCGATCTCAAAGTGGAGAATCGGACGATCGCGATGACGTGGAAAAACCTGCGCGAGGTGACGGTGAACTATTACCTGATGGACCCGGAGTTTTTGTTCAGTAGCAGCCCATTCGTGAGCGAAGACCCCGCGCGGTTCTCGATTATCAAACCGACGCGCACTGCGACGGTGGCGTTGGTGGACGGAAAGGACGCAATGGATATTCCGCTGCCAGGCGAATTCGCGAAGGCGAACGTGCTCGTGGAAATCCTCGGAGCGGGCCAGCGCAAGGCGCAGGCGTATCACGCGAATACCTTCAAGCTCACGCTGTCGGAAAGCTACGGGCGGATCGAACTGCGCGACCAAGCCGCCGACAAGCCGGTGAGCAAGGCTTACGTGAAAGTCTATGCGCGCCTGAAGAACGGCACCGTGCGCTTCTTCAAAGACGGCTATACGGACCTGCGCGGGAAGTTCGACTACGCGAGCCTGAATAGCCGCGACAACGCGACACCCATCCCGACGCCGCGCCCGATCGACGGCAAGAGCGATTTCCAAATGCTCCGGCCGAACGAACTCGGCGAGGTGGAGAAAATCGCGATCCTCGTGCTGAGCGACACGCACGGAGCGGCCGTGCGCGAAGTCGGCCCGCCGCGGGAATAACGGCGGCTCATTCGGAGCGCGAATACTTTTCCAACTTCGCCTGTTTGCGAATCGCGTCGAAGAGCTTCGGGATCGCGGTCTTGTTCGCGGAGTTTAGGACCATGGCGGGGATTGATCCTCCCGCGTCGCAGAAGATGCAGTAAGTCGCTCTCGTCTGGCGCGGTCCGGCGGGCTCAAGGAGCCATTGGCCTTCGTTCACTTTGACCCGTGTAACGCCGGAGATTTCCGCTGGCCCGAGTTCATTGGCGGACTTCCAAAAGTTTCGGTAGCTGAACGCTCCGTCTGCGAGACGATTCGCTTCCCACTGAACGCGCATCGTGTAGTCGCGGTCGCCGGCGAGCGGCACGGAGATCCGCTGATAGCCGATCCGGGTATCGCCTTGTTTGGAAATCACTTTTGCCTCCGTGACATAGGGCATGAAGCGCGGGAACTCCGCGGTATCCTCAAGGACCCGCCGGACGACGATGGGTTCAGCTTCGATTACGCCGATGGCTTTAAATTCTTTCATCGAAGAATCTTTCCGAGGGCGATTGTAGATCGTCAGCCCCGCGGAACCGGAAGCAGGGCTCCAACCTTCTTCGCTGGCGTCCGCGCCACGGCTCGCAATCGCGGTTGCGAGGAGAATGGTCAAGCGAAGCACGGCGTTTGCAAGGTTGTTCATCATGAACTGCGGAGTGTGAGATCCGCGTCCACGAATGTCATGTGACGATTCGGTTTCGATACGGCACGCGCACTTTCGTACCGGACTCAGCAACGAGCCAGAGATCAAGGCTTCTACGTGGAAGGGTGCTAGCGGCTCGCCGCCGTCACAGCCCGGCGACTTCCCAGCCCTTCCGATACGCGCGGCGGACGAACTGATTCGCCTCGGCGGTATTCGTGAATTTTAGCCCGGCGGCATCCCAATCAAGCGTGGTCATCGGGAAGCGCGTGGCGACGGAGCCGAGCAGGACGGCTTCGGTGAGCGGGCCGGCGTAGTCGAAATTTGCGCCGGGTTTTCCCTGGCCTTGCACGGCGTTCACGAATTGCAGCCAGTGATCTTCGCCTTCTTCGGAGGCAAATTTTGCATCTTTTGCGTCGCCGAAAAGCTGCGGCATCGCGATGTGCGGGAGCAGCATCACGCCTTTTGTGCCGATGAAGATGCTGCCTTGGTCCGGCAGGCTCCCTTTCTTTTTATCGTCGCCATCTGAAGGCTCGGTCGCGAGAGCCTGAATCTCCGCAGGTGGGCGCTGGTTTCCGTCATACCACGTGACCGCCACAGTTTTTCCTTCGGTGTATTGTGTGCCGGGGAAAACGTATTTGATGATCGCATCCGTCGCCCATGAGTGCGCGTTTGGCGCGGCACCTTCGCTGCGGACGGTGGTCGGCGCGGTGAGTGCGAGGGCTTTGAAAACGGGGTCGTAAATGTGGCAGCCCATGTCGCCGAAAGTGCCCGTGCCGAAATCGAGCCGACGCCGCCAGTTTCCTGGATGATACCATCCGCCGCCGATGAATGGCCGGTCGGCGGAAACGCCGAGCCATTTATCCCAATTGAGTCCTTCGGGCACGGGATCGGTCTTCTCCGGCATCGCGCCGCTGTCGCCCCACGCCTTGCTGCTCCAAGTGTGGACCTCCTTGATTTTCCCGACTGCGCCGGCCTGCACCATCATCACGGCAGTTCGATATTCGGTGCTGCTGTGAATCTGGATTCCCATCTGCGTCACCAGTTTTTTCTCGCGGGCCATTTCGGTGAGGCGGCGCGTTTCAAAAAGGTCGTGCGTGAGTGGCTTCTGCCCATAGACGTGCAGGCCGCGCTGCATCGCGCTCATGCCGATCGGCGCGTGCATGTGATCGGGCGTCGAGACGTTCACGGTTTGCAAATCCTTCTCCTTGTCGAGTAGTTCGCGAAAGTCGGTGTAGAGGCGCGCGTCGGGAAATTTTTTGCGAAACTCGGCGGTGCGTTTTTCATCCACGTCGCACGCGGCGACGACTTCGATCGCGGGATGTTTCGCGATGGCGGTGACATCGGCCCACGCCATTCCGGACGCGCCGAAAGTGGCGTGACGGATTTTTGAATTCGGCGATTGCGCGAGCAGTCCGCGGGTGATGAATGGCGCGACGGTGGCACCGGCGGCGAGTTGCTGGAGGAAGGAGCG
>JANLQB010000041.1:0-2118 GCA_031367565.1 Verrucomicrobiota bacterium | reverse complement strand
GTGGCCAGCGCGATGAGGACGAGGACTGCGCAGACTTTCAGAAATCCGATGCGGTGGCCTTTGGCTGCGGACGGGTTGCTTTGCATGCTGGGAATTTGCGCGAGCGGGGATGGAAGCGGCAAGCGCGACAAGAATATTCGTTGGTCACAGACAAAAACCGCAGGCGGCTTCGCTTCCATTCGCGAAACTCGAATGCACCAAGCGTGGACTACACCGAATCTCCCCATCTCTGGCGCACGTGGCTCGAAAGCCATGCGCGCCGCTTCCTGCTCTTTGCCCGCGATCAAACGCGGAGCGAGGCGGACGCGCAGGATGTGCTCCAGGATGCGCTGGTGGAAGTGTGGCGGCGGGGCGGGGGAACGACGCCGGATCACGCGCTCGTCTTCGCCACGATCCGACGCCGCGCGATCGATCTCGGGCGGCGGAATGATCGTCGCGAATTGCGCGAACTCGCCGCGCCGGAGTGGTTTCAAGCGCCCGTCGGCGAGCCCGCGCCGGATGATGAACTGGAGCGCGCGGTGAAAGCTTTGCCTGCTCATCTTCGCGAAGTCGTGGTGTTGAAAACGTGGAGCGAACTCACGTTTCAACAAATCGCCGACACGCTCGGCATCCCGCTGAATACGGCGGCGTCGCGTTATCGCTATGCGCTGGAACATCTGCGCTCCGCGCTGAAGGAGGTGCGCTCGTGAGCGACGACGATCTCGAACAGCGTCTACGCGCGCTGCGACCCGCCGCGCCGCCGCCAGACCTGATGCGCGATCTGCTCGCCGCCGAGTCGCCCGCGCCGGGGAAAATCCGGTGGCTTCATTTCGCTCTGCCGCTCAGTGCTGCGGCAGTGATTGCACTCGGATTTTTCATGAAGCCGGAGCGCGCTTCTAAAACTGCGCCCAACGTTGCCGCTAGCGCGTCGCCATCCGACTTCCGCGTCTTTTTGCCGATCGAGCAGACGAGCACGCTCGTCGAGGTGCGCGAGGTCGCGGTGATCGACCGGGCACCCACGCGCCCGTACCGGCTCGTCCGCGCCACGTGGCTGGATGACATCACTTACGCCGGCGACGATGGCCGCTCCACATTCCGCCGCCAGGAGCCGCGCTCCGAGATCATCCCCGTCGCGCTCGAAATATTCTGAACCCACCACGCCCTATGAAACTAAATCCACACATCCTCACGACCACCATCGCGCTCCTCGCCAGCGCGGCCTTCGCCGCCGATCTCGAATTGGAAACGCCCAAATCCGCCGCGACTTCGGCGACCGTTTCTTCCAGCGGAGGAAAGGCGACGATCACCATCGACGTGAACGGGAAGAAGGAGACGCGCGAGATCGAACTCGGCGACGGCGTCGAAATCAAAACCGCAGTGGACCCCACGGTGAGCGCGACCGCTTCTACTCTTACCAAAGGGCAGTCCACCGAGCGACGCACGTGGCTCGGTGTTGCGCCGGAGGAATTGCCGGAAGAATTGCGTGCGCAGCTTCCGGTCGAGTCTGGCACTGGATTGATCGTCCGCAGTGTGGTCGCCGAAAGTCCCGCCGCCGCCGCGGGTCTGCAAAAGAACGACGTGCTTTTAAAATTCGACGATCAACTCCTCACCAATCCGCAGCAACTCCGCACGCTCGTGAGCGCGAAGAAGGACGGCGACACGGTGAAGATCACTTACTTCCGTCGGGGACGGCAGGCCACCGTGGACGCGAAGCTGGTGACGCATGAAGAGAGTTTCGGCGGCGGCGATGTTTCCGTGCTTTCTGAGCTTCCGAAACTCGGGGAGCTTTTCCGCAAATGGCCCCGCGCGCTCATTTTCGACAAGGAGGGAAAGGTGATGGGAAATGAAAAGATAGATCTCGATGAGACGGTGGAAAAAATCGCGAAAGCCCTGCGCGGCGTGGGTGCCGATGAGAAGAGTATCGACGACGCGACGCGTGCGCTGAAGGACACGACGAAGGCGATCAACGACGCCGTGCGGGATGCGGTCGTGGCGAAAGATGAGGCGATGAAAGGCTCCGGCGAAATCGCGAAGGCACTCGAGCAAGTACGCGACGCTTTGGAAAAAGTGCGCCAGCAGGCCGAGGACGCGGTGAAGAAGGATCGGGAGAAACGCGAGGAGCAGAAGCGGCCGTAAAGG
>JANLQB010000899.1:0-2122 GCA_031367565.1 Verrucomicrobiota bacterium | reverse complement strand
CGGCTGAACGGCGACTGGGAAGCCTATTGGGCCGCGCTCGCCGCCAAGGCGTCCGCACCCGCCAATCTCAACCGGCCAGAAGTGTCACAAGATGTCGCCGCTTGATCGCACAACTTTGGTTCGCACCCGTAGCTGCCAACGACGGTGGTCGGCAGCAAATGAGTGGGATAGGTCATGGCCGCACCTTTCAGATGATGCCGCGCTTCCGAAGGTCGGCGATCGCAGCGGCGTTGTAGCCCAGTTCGCGAAGACAGTCAGCAATCACGTGTGGGCACACCGCATGGCCACACGGGTGCGAACCAAAGTTGTGCGATCAAGCGGCGACCTTCGATGACACTTCTGGCCGGTTGAGATTGGCGGGTGCGGACGGCTTGGCGGCGAGAGCGTCCCAATAGGCTTCCCAGTCGCCGTTCAGACGATTGATCCGTAGCGCGAGCATGTGTTCCGCGTGCTCGACGCGCCACCAGGCACCGGGGAGCTTCAGGCGCTTTTGCGCGACGTAACGATGCGCGCTTTCGATTTCTCCGGAGCCAATCGGAAGTCCCTCGGCGATGGCCTCGCGATATTTCAATTGGTCTTTACGGGCGCTGAGATAACGATGGCACACGCGAACCGGAGCTTGCTCGTCGCTCACGTCGAGACTTTCGCGATGGGACAGCAGCGCGCTGAAAACCGCGTCGATGCGCCCCGTCTTCAGCGCATCCTTTTGCGCCTCCATCCAGGCTTTCGCCGCGGCGGCATCCGGCGCGATTGTCTTCGAAGCCGCGCTCAAATACTCGCAAACATGATAGAAATCGATCAGGTAGCTGCCCTGTTCGCCGAACCGTTCTTCGATCTGACCCAGGATCCACGGCGCGCCGTCGCCCACCGCGTGCACACGCGAATCCGCCCCGAAACCCGCCCGGACCGCGCAGGCGAACAGCCGCCGCCCAGCTGCCTCGACGCCGCCTTCTATCCCTCCCCCATACACCGGCGTGCGGCTTCCCTTGGCGTGCGCGAGCGAAATCTTCGCCTCCCGCCACGACAGAGTTTTCCCCTTGCGTTTGTCTGTCTGGTTCGCGTCCGGCGTCATGACCGGAATCATGCCGCCGTCGATCTGGGCCACGATCTGCTTGTGCCGGCCTGGCGCTTTCGGAAAATTCATCTGGTCGCGGCCGGCCTCGAAAATGGCCTGGGCATGGCCCAGAGCGATCCGCTGGATCGTGCTTTCGCCGATCTCGAAGCCGTAATGCTCACGTAATTTCAACGCGACCCGGGCGAAGGGATCGTCCGCCGCGAAATCTACGATCGCCCGCTGCAAGGGCCGCGAGCACCCGCGAGGACTGACCTTCGCGCCGAGAACAAAGGGGCGGACGCGGTTGTTCCGGAACCGGTATTGCGGCTCTACGACCGCGATATCGCCGAATTTCGTGTGCCAGCGGAGTTTTTTTTACCTTGGCGATGCATGCCGGCCTGGCCGCGAACGTCCCGCTCCGTCGCCTCGACCCGCTGGTCCGCCCAGCCTTGCAACGCCTCGCGGCCCAACAGCCGCATCTCCTCAATGAGCCGCTCTTCGGCCGCGTCCGCTTCCCCGAGGTCGCCGTTCAGGTTCCCCACCGCGCCCACGATCGACGCCACCCGGTCGCGAAAATCCGGGTGGGATTGGAAAAACGCCCAAAGCGCTTCGTCGCTGAGGCTCACCGTCGTCATGGGTCCGATTCCCTTGATTGCCGAAGCGTCAGCTTACTCCGCACAATGTAGAATCGCACCCCCTCTCTCCAGGGCGCATCACTCAATGGAGCCTCTCTCCAGGGTGCATCACTCAATGGGGCCTTGCTTCAGGGCGCATCACTCAACGGAGTCTCGCTCCAGGGTGCGTTACTAAGCCGGGCTTCTCTTCGGGGAGCATCGCTGGATAATATATCCGTGTGGCGAACCATAGCCAAAGACGCCGCGCTGACCAAGACAAAAATCACGCATATTTATGCGGGAAGCAAATATTGGTGTGACAGATCAGCCCCTTGCGACTGGACAGCCGAGACGTTCCAGGTTCTAACCGCCTACATCGCCGACAAGGTTCCACCAGGCCGCATGCGTGACGAGGCCCAAGAGCGTATCGCCCGGCTGAATCCCGCCCAGAAAT
>JANLQB010000897.1:0-2672 GCA_031367565.1 Verrucomicrobiota bacterium | reverse complement strand
CGATGGCCTCGCCGCGCAGCACGCTGCGGATGCGGAGGAGCGGGAATTTGAACGTCGAGCGAACGATGCGGCGGCGTTCCGTTTCCCCGGTCGCGGGCAGTTGTTGCCGGTCCTGGGCGAGGATGGAAAAAGCGGCGAATCCTGCGGGAAGAGGCGGCGTCTGTACCGGGCTCGCCGACTCCCGGCCCGCAGGCGCGGCGGAAGCGGCAGCCCGGATCAGCGCTGGCGTTTTCTGGAATGAGCGTGCCGCGAGCGGCGCGTGCGTCTCCTGCAAAGGCGCGACCTTTTCTGCGGGTAGCGATTTTCCCGGCGCCAAGGCGACCGCGAGCACACCGCCAGCGAAAGCGGCGAGGCGCAGGATTTTGCGGATGTTTTGGGGAGGAGCCTGGGCGCCCATGGGCGCGAGACTTTAGGCGCAGTCCACGCGGATTTCCCAAAAAAAATCCCGCGCGCCGGGAATCGGGTCGTGGCATGTCGGTGGCGTGACGTTTCCGCCGGTCATCACCTCGCTGCACGCGCTCTCGATCTATGTGGCCGCAGGCATTACCTCGTTCGGCTGGGCGCTGTGCCATTTCGCGGGTTGGGATGCGACGCCTTGGCTGCCGCTTTGGTTTTGCGCGGCGCTCCTCATTTACAATGCAGACCGGCTGTGGAGCGATCCCGCCGATGGGTGGAATCTGCCGGAGCGCACGGCGGCGAGCACGCGACTGCGGAGCGTCGCGGCCGGCCTGACGGCGGTCGCCGCGATCGTGCTCACCGTTTTACCCATCGTGCGCGGCGACTGGATCACGCTCGCGCTCATCCTCAGCGGCGCACTCGTGTGCCTGAATTATTCGCGCCCGCTGCTCGGCTTTCGCTTTAAGGATGCGCCGGTCGCGAAGACTTTTTTCGCGCCAACGATCATCGCCGCCGCGCTCATCGGCCTGCCGTGGATTCACGAAGGTCCGCCCGCGAGTGGCACGGCTTTCACGATGATTGCCCTGCGCGCCTGGGCGCTCCTGTTTTTTAACATGACACTCTGTGACCTGCGCGACATCGCGGGCGACCGCCGCACGGGCACCGTGACCCTCCCCGTGGCGCTCGGGGAAAAACGCACGCGCACGTTGCTCTGGCTGCTGCTCGCGACGATCGAGATGCTCGCGCTGGCCGCACTTTGGCAAAGTCCCGCCTCGCACGTCATGCCGTGGCGGATCGTAGCCGTGATCGCGCCGCTGTATCTCGGCGGCATCCTGCTCGCCGTGCGGCGTCCGCGTTCGGAGCGATTTTACGAGTGGTGGGTGGAAGGCATCCTATTTCTCCCCGCGCTCGCCGTCCTCGCCGGTCGCGCGTGAATCGCGCATCCGCTGGCCAAGCCCGCGCAAATCCCGTTACCGTCCCGACATGGCCTACGCCTCTTATTCCGATTTTATCGCCGCGCTTGAGAACGCTGGCGAACTGCGCCGCATCGCCACGCCCGTCGCGACGGAGCTGGAGATCACGGAGTTTGCGGATCGCGAGATGAAGTCGCCCGGCGGCGGCAAGGCGCTGCTTTTTGAAAAACCGACGGTCGGCGGAGTAGCGTCGAAATTCCCGCTCGCGATCAACACGCTCGGCTCGCGGAAGCGGATGGCGATGTCGCTCGGCGTGGAGTCGGTGCGCGAGTTGGCCGACCAGATGCAGCTCATCCTGAAAGCCAAACCGCCGACTTCGTTGAAACACGCATGGAAGCTCGCGATGCAAGGTCTGGACTTGCTGAACGCGAAGCCGAAGCGCGTGAGCAGTGGGCCGTGCAAAGAGGTGATTTGGAAACCGGTGAAGGGTGATTGGAAGATCGTGAATCGTGGTAGCACTTCCGAACCATTCACCATTCACCATTCACTAATCACTCCTCCGACTCTCCTCGACCTCCCGATCCTCCAATGCTGGCCGAAGGACGGCGGGCGTTTCATCACGTTTCCCTGCGTTCACACACGCGATCCCGACACAGGCGAGCGGAATCTCGGGATGTATCGGATGCAGGTTTACGATGGGCAGACGACGGGCATGCACTGGCAGGTCCACAAGGTCGGCGCGCGGCATGGGAAACGGTATTACGAGCGCGGCGAGAAGATGCCCGTCGCAGTGACGATCGGCGGCGATCCGGCTTACACTTTTGCCGCGACCGCGCCGCTGCCGGATGGGCTGGATGAGATTTTGTTTGCGGGCTTCATCCGCAAAAAACCGGTGCCGCTCGTGAAGTGCGAGACGAACGACCTCGAAGTCCCCGCCGATGCAGACATCGTGCTCGAAGGTTACGTGCAGCCAGGCGAAACGCGGTCCGAGGGACCGTTCGGGGATCACACGGGATTCTATACGCCGGTCGATGACTACCCCGTCTTTCACCTAACCGCCATCACCCATCGCCGCGACGCTATCTACCCATGCACGATCGTCGGCATCCCGCCGATGGAGGACTTTTACATGGGCACGGCGAGCGTCGCGATTTTCCTGCCCGTTTTCCAAATGAGCTTCCCCGAGATCGTGGACATCGCGCTGCCCGCCGAGGGCGTTTTTCACAACCTCGTCTTCGTCTCCATCCGCAAACAATACCCGTGGCAGGCCTACAAAATCATGAACGGCCTGTGGGGTATGGGGCAGATGATGTTCAGCAAATACATCGTGGTCGTGGATGAAGATTGCGACGTGCATAACAC
>JANLQB010000849.1:0-16591 GCA_031367565.1 Verrucomicrobiota bacterium | reverse complement strand
GCAGGCGTCTCGACGCGCGCGACCTGCTGGCCGTTGCTCCACACGGACACGGACTTGTCCGCAGACGCGCAGGCAACTTTCGTGTTGTCCGGCGAAAATGAGAGCGCCGTAATCGGGCCGCTGGCCCCGTGGAAAGTTTGCACGACTTTGCTGCCGACGAATTCGGAGACCTTCACGTTCCCGTCGTCGCCGCCGGTCGCGAGCCATTGGCCATCGGGGCTGACCGCGACGCGCGTGCCGGCATCGGCGAGCGCGAGTTTCTGCACATTGGGCGGACGACGCCACAGCTTCACTTCGCGATAACCCGCTGACGCGAGCCACGTGCCGTCCGGGCTGAACGCGAGCGCATTCACCTGATCGCGATGCGCATTTTCTGTCGCGACCGCTCGCCCTGACGGCAAATGGTAAAACGAAATCCGGTTCGCCCGCGCGCACGCTGCGAACTGACCATCCGGCGTGATCGCCGTCGCAAAGATCGCCTGCAACGTGCCCGGCGCATCCTGCCACGCGAGCACGCGCTCGACCTTCGGCGAAGCCTTCGCGCCCTGATCAATCCACAGCTTCAGCAGCGCCAGTTGCTCCGGCGTGAGGTCGTGCGCCTTCGCCTTGTTGTCACGCGGCGGCATTTTCAAATCATCGTCCAAGTGCGCCGCCGCCTGCAGCGCAAGGCTGTCCGCACCTTTCCCCACGACGATCGCCGGCCCGGTGTCGCCACCTTTCAGCATGAGCTCCGGCGACTCCAAATTCAGCCCGCCCTTCGTCGTCGTCTGGCTGTGACACGCGAGGCAGTTGTCACGCATGAACGGCATCAACTCGCGCTCGAAATCAACCGGCGTGGTGCGTTCCAGCGGCGCGATCGAAATCGGCGCGGCGCTCGCGGCGGCGATGCTGGCGATAAGGGCGAAGGCAACGCGTTTCATTTCACACTGATGCGGATGGGCGCGGAGAAGACGGTGATGGGCGTTTCCTTGTCGCGGAACTTGCCTTTGGTCTGCGCGCGAAAATGGATCGTGTAATTGCCGGCGGGAATCTTCACAGCGGCGAGGTCGATGCTCGCAGTGGCGGTTGGTGTCTTCCCGTCCACCTCGATTTCCTTGAGCCCCTCAATGCCCGGCGCGTCGAACGCTTTCAACTTCAACGCCTCCTCGAATCCCCCGCGGCGCGTGATCTTCAACGGAATCTCCAGCTTCGCGCCGACGGCGGTCTCCCACACTTTGTCTTCCGCAGCCTCGATGGAAATCGGCGCGACCTCCACGCCGCTCACCGCGAGCACAAACTCCTGCGTGAGCCGTGCGGAGACCGGCTCGTTGTCATAGTTGGGCACGTTCCAGGACACGACTGCGGGACGAGCATCGCGCACGATTTCCGCCTCACCGACCTTTGCTTTGCCAATGACGCGGATCGGCCCAGCCCAACGCGCGGCTACTTCCGTGGCGGTGAACAACAGCAGCGTGTCGTTTTTGCCCGCCGCAATTTTTGAGGCAGCGCAAGTCACCCCGGCAGGCAGCGCGTCGCCGCTCAATTCAATCTCACCCGCGAAGCCATCGCGACGAAACGCGATCACACGGACCGGCGTCGTCTCGCCACCGTGAAGAAACGCCGCCCGCGCCATGACCGCGCGGTCATCGTCTTTTTTCGGCGGCAGTTCGATGATCGCGGCGAGCCGGAAATCTGGGGCTTCCTGGTGGATCGAGAGCCGATAAACGCAACGTGGATTGCGGCGCGTATTGCCGAAAAGATCGCGGATTTGCACGCGATAGACGCCGTCCTCCTTCACTTCGAGGCGCGTCGCGGGATCGTTCGTCGTCGTGTTAAAACGCGGCCCGCCGATGTTGGCATCCGAAGCGTAAACTTCCTGCGGATCGCCGCCTTCGCGCTGCACGAGCAGGAACGGGTTGGTGGGCAGACCGAGTCGCTGCGAGAAAACTTCGATCCAAAACACCTCGCCCTTTTTCGCATCAAACGTGAAGGCATCCACGTCACTCGCCGGAAAAAACTGACCCGCGATTTCGCACGGCACCGCGATCTTCTGCGCCTCGGCCGCTTTATTGTTCGGCTCCACTTCGGCGATCACGGGCGCGCTCGCGAGGCTGATGAAGACAGGGTTCGATGCGCCCTGCGGGGACGGAAGGCGATACGAAAACCCATCGACCGATGCGGAGGCAGGAGCGGAAACATCGGCCGTCTGTGATTGCGCGGCGGCGGGAACGTCGATTTCGACGTCAAGTTTTTCCAGCGGCTTGCCGTCAGCGGCCGTCAGATTTGCGGCGGTGCCGCCGGGAAGCGCGCGACCGTAAATAGTGACCTTGACCTTTGCGCCCGGCTGAGCGCTCGGCGGGAAAACGAAATCGACGTGCGGCGCGCTCGTGAGCGCGATGCGGTAGAAATAGGACTCCGCGCCGCCCGCGTAAGTCAGATCGTTCACGCGCACGAGAAAAGTCCCAGCGGCTGGCGCCGTAAAATCGACGAAGCCGTCGCGGCGGCTCGCGGCGAGTTCGCGGCCTTGCGAATCCAGGACCGCGAGCACGGGGCTCATCTTCGAGTCGATCTCGCGCGCGGCACATTCGAGGAAGAGACGCTGGCCCTGTTTCGCGGTGAACTTCAAATACTCCGACGCGGCAGGATTCACAAAGCCGTTGAAGACGCTGCCCACCGCGACTTCGATCGCGGCCTCGGGTTTGTCATTGGGCGCGCTATCGACAGCCTCCGGCAAATCGCCGACGACAAACGTCCGCGGATTCGACACGCCAGATTTCCCCACGAGGCGCACGTCGTATCGCCCCACCGGCACCTCAGGCGCGATCGTGACGGCGAATTTTTTCTCCGCCGTCGGTTTCGCGGTGATGCCCGGATGCGAGAAGAGAAGCGCATTCGCCTCCTCGAGATCGCCGCCGGCAATCGTGATCGCGACTTCCGTGCCGATTTTCCCGCCTGGAGGCATCACGGAGCTGAGCGAGATCGTCGGCAGATCGGCGAGCGCGCTGGGAGCCACGAGGAGCGCGGCCCATTTCGAAAACTGAAAGCGGAGTCGCGCGAACACGCTCAATGGTTGAACAGGAATTCCTTGCTGCTCACGAGCGCCCACACGAGATCCTCATACGCTTGGCGCAAGGCGGCGGGCTTCTTTGCGGCGTCCGGTTCCTGCGCAGATTTTTTCGCGATGTGCTGTTTACAAAACTCGATTTCATCCGGTGCGGGGTCGCGGGCGTAGGCGATGGCGTAGAGGTCGCGGAGTTTGTCGTCGTCGCTGCGTTGGTCATCGGCGGCGATGAGCGCGGGGCGTCCGGTGGGGGCGGCGAGTTTGTCCTGAATGTCCTTTGAGTTTAGCAGGTGCAGACTTTGCGCGAGGCTGGCTTCCTGCGTGCGCTCGCATTCGCACGCGCTTGATGATTCGGGGCGGCCGAAGACGGTGAGGAAATACGATCCGGCGTTGAAGCTGTTGTCGGGCAGCGCGACGGCGTGGGTGCCGGCGGGCATGCCGGGGAAGGCGCTTTGCGAGCCGGTGAGCTGATTCACGGAATCGAAAAGCACCTCGGCGGTGAGGCGCTTCGGATAGTAGCGGGAAAAATTTTGCCGGTCGGATTTATTGAAGTCGTTCGGCAGCGCGCTGAGCTGGTAGGTGCGCGATTGCACGATGTCGCGGATGAGTGCCTTCATGTCGTAGCGGTTTTCGGCGAAGCGGCGCGCGAGTGCATCCAGGAGATCGGGATTCGCCGCGGGATTCGTCTCGCGCATGTCGTCCTCGGGCTCGACGAGGCCGCGATTGAAGAAGTGCTTCCAATAACGATTCACGAGCGCGCGCGCAAAAAACGCGTTGTCCGTCCGCGTCATCCAATCGGCGAGCGCGAGCCGCGGATCGTCGTCCGGCGCGAGGTCGAGCACGGCGGCTCCGAGGCCGGCGGGCTTCACGGGTTGCTTCGTTTTTTTGTCCACCGCCGTCGCCACGCCGCGGCGTGGAAAAAGCGTTTCCGTGCCCTTGCGCCCGACCTGCGAGAAGAACGCGGCGAAGCTGTAGTAGTCGTGCTGGCTCCACTTCTCGAATGGATGATGATGGCACTGCGCGCACTGCAAACGCATCCCGAGGAAAAGCTGGGCGGTGTCTTCGAGCTGCTGCTGCGGCTCCTTCACCTGCTTATACCAAGCCACCGGCGGATTATCCGCGACATCGCCCGACGCGGCGACGATTTCGCGCGCGAATTGGTCGTAAGGTTTGTTCGTGAGCAAGCTGTCGCGAATCCACGCGTGAAAGGCGAACGTGCCCCGCGCGTCCTTCGGTTCGTTGCGTTTGTTGCGCAGCAGCGCGCTCCATTTGTTCGCGAAATAATCCGCGTATTCCGGGCTCGCGAGCAGCGTGTCGATGAGCCGGTCGCGCTTGGCGGGATCGGGGTCGGCGAGGAAACGGCGCGTCTCTTCGAGCGATGGCAACCGCCCGGCGATGTCGATATTCACCCGGCGGAGAAAAATCGCGTCGTCGCACGGCGCGGACGGCGGCAGGCCCATCGCCTGGAGTTTCGTGAAGACGAGTTCGTCGATGAAATTGCGCGGCGCGGGGAGATTCTCGACCGGCGCACCGAGCGGCGCGGTCCCGCGAAAAACCGCGACTTTTCCCTGATAGCGCACCATCACGCCGACATCGCCGGGTTGATCGAACAACGTCACGCGACCGTCTTCCTCGACTTTGCCCATGCTCTTGTCGTTCGGCTCGTAGAGCGCGCTGCGCGTCACGTCCTGCACCGAGCCATCGGTGAAACGCGCGAGCACCACGAGTTGCTGCTCGCCGCCGAGCGCCATGGTGCGCTGCTTCGGCAAGACCTCGACGCTCACGAGTTTCGGATCGCTCTCCGCGCCGTAAGGCATGCCCTGCGAAATCCAGCGCTTGATGAGCCGGTAATCGTCCGAGTCCGCTTCGAGCCGCTTGCCGCCGCCGTGCGGCACGACGCCGATGGCCTTGAGCAGCAGCAGGCTGTTATCCGGCGCCGCGGGAAAAACGCGGCGTCCGCGCGCTTCTTTCACGATGTGCTCGTAATCTTCCGTCGGCTCGAAGCCGAGTAGCGAAAGGCGGAATCCATTTTGCCCGCTCGATTTGCCGTGGCAGCCGCCAGAGTTGCACGTGGCCTTGGTGAAAATGGGAACAATTTGGTTGGCAAAGTTGACCGGCGGATTGCTCGCGGCGTTTTCCACTTTCACCTCGATCGTCGCGGTAACGCCATCCGCCGTCGCGGTGATCGTCGCCATTCCGTCAGCGACGGGAGCGATGAGGCCGTTCGCATCGACACTCACGATGCCCGCGGGAGCGGCTTGGTAGCTTGATTTGTGGGTGAAGTCGCGCTTGGCATTCGTGTCGAGTTTGCCAGTGATGAGCAACTGCTGACGCGCGTCTTTTCCACGCAGCGTGATCGCCGGAGTGCCGGTCGCTTCGATCTGCAAGATCGCGAGTTTTTCCCCGTGAGCGGTGGCGAGGAGGGCGAGGAGAACGAGCCAGTGTTTCATTTAGATGAGTTCTTTCATGGGCGACCAGCCATCGACGAGATACTGCGGGCGGCCAGAGAGATCGGGGAGCGTGACGTTGGCGATGTCGATGCCGAGCCAGTGGTAAAGCGTGGCGAATACTTCGCCGAAATGCACGGGCCGGTCCGTAGGCTCGCCGCCAAGCCGGTCGGTCGCGCCGATGACCTGGCCGGTTTTGAATCCGCCGCCCGCCACCACGCCGCAGCCGACGCGCGGCCAGTGATCCCGACCGGCGTCCTTGTTGATCTGCGGCGTACGGCCAAACTCGCCCCACGCGACGACCGCCACGTCCTTGTCGAGCCCGCGCGCGTGTAAGTCTTCGACGAGCGCGCTGAAGCCCTGATCGAAGAGCGGCAGGTGCGTGAGCAGCTCGGAGTGGTTGTTCGAGTGAAAATCCCAGCGCCCGAAATTCATCGTGACACAACGCGCCCCCGCCTCGACGAGCCGCCGCGCGATGAGGAAGTGCTCGTTGTTGCGCGGCGCGCCGTCGCCGTAATTTTTCGTGTCGCCCTTGCCGTAACGCTCGCGCGTTTTCTTGTCCTCGCGCGAGATGTCGAGCGCTTCCACGAGCTTGCTCGAAGTGAGCACGCCGAACGCCTGCTGATTGAACGCGTCGAGCCCGTCCATCAGCCCGCTCGCATCGGCCTCGCGGCGAAATTTATCGAAACTCGTGAGCAGCGCGCGCCGGTCCGCGAGGCGGTCGCTCGTGATGCCGTTGAGCGTCAGATCGCCCATGCCGGAGCCGTTCGGGCGAAACGCTGCGTGCGCCGGTCCGAGGAATCCCGGATGCCCCGGCGAGCCGTAAGGCGGATGGCCCGCATTTGGCGAGAGCCCGACGAATGGCGGCATCTCTTTCGCCGGCCCGGCGAGCAGTTTAGAAATTGTCGAGCCCATCGAAGGCCACCCGCCCGGCGGCTTGCTCGCGCCCTGCGCCGTGCGGCCCGTGTAGCAGACGTGCGAATCGTGATCGCCCGTGAGCGAGCCGTAGAGCGAGCGGATTGGCACGAGCTTGTCCATGATCTGCGCGCAATGCGGCATGTGCTCGGAAATCTGGATGCCCGCGACGTTCGTTCCGATTGGCTGAAACGGACCGCGGTATTCCAGCGGCGCATCCATTTTCAAATCGAAGATGTCCTGATGCGGCGGCGCGCCCGCCATATAGATCATGATCACCGCCTTCGGCGAACGCCGCACGCCCGACTCCGCCTCCGCGCGCAAAATCTGCGGCAGCGAAAGGCCGCCCATCGCGAGCCCGCCGATGCGCAAAAAATCGCGCCGCGAAACGCCGTCGCAGAAACGTCCATGTTTGGGTCCGTCGATCGTCAGCATACTTAGATAAGTTCCTTGATGGGCTGGCAGCCGTCTTCCACGAGGTATTGCGGGCGGCCCGAGAGGTCGGGGATGGTCGTGGTGCTCAAATCAATCCCGAGCCGCTGATAGAGCGTCGCGAAGACTTCGCCAAACGCCACGGGTCGCGACGCCGGCTCGCCCCCGAGACGATCCGTCGAGCCGATGACTTGGCCCGTGCGCATTCCGCCGCCCGCGAGCAGCGCGGTCGAAACGCGCGGCCAATGATCCCGGCCGGCATCCTTATTGATCACCGGCGATCGTCCGAATTCACCCCACACGACCACGCTCACATCCTGGTCGAGCCCGCGCTCGTGCAGATCCTCGATCAGCGCGCTCACGCCCTGATCGAGCATGGGCAGCTCCGCGCGCGCGTTCTTAAAATTGTTCCCGTGGTAATCCCAGAAACCGAATGCCACCGTGACCACGCGCGCACCCGCCTCGACGAGCCGCCGTGCGACGAGAAACTGCTCCATCATCATCGGCGCCGCGTCGCCATGCGGCTTCGGATCGCCTTTTCCAAAACGCTCGATCACGCGCGGATCTTCTTTTTGGTAATCGAGTGCCGCCAGCAGCTTGCTCGACGTGAGTACGCCAAACGCCGTCTGATCGAAATCATCGAACGCCGACATCAGCCCGCTCTGATCCGCATCGCGGCGGAACTTGTCGCAGCTCGCGAGCAACGCGCGGCGATCGGCAAGTCGGTCGAGCGTGATGTCGTTCAAAGTCATGTCGCCACGCCCCTGACCCTCCGGACGAAACGCGCTCCGGCTCGGCCCGAGGAAACCGGGCGTCGCCGCGTTGTAAGGCTTGTGCTGCATCCGCGGCTCCAGCCCGATGTAGCTCGGCAGCGCCGGATCGAGCGGCGGCAGCACCGACGACACGCACGACCCAAACGACGGCCAGCCACCCTGCGGCTGTCGGTTTTTCCGCCGGCCGGTCATGCACATGAAATCAGAATGGTCATCCACCGCATCCGAGATCGAGCGGATGATCGCCAGCTTATCCGTGATGCGCGCCAGCTTCGGCAAAAGCTCGCAGATCTGAATACCCGCCACATTCGTCGGAATCGGCTGAAACTCCCCGCGAATCTCCCGCGGCGCATCCATCTTCAGATCAAACGTATCCTGATGCGGCGGCCCGCCCGGCAGATAAATCATGATCACCGCCTTGTGCGAGCGCCCAATTCCCGACGCCGCCTCCGCCCGCAGCAACTGCGGCAACGCCAGCCCGCCCATCGCGAGCCCGCCGATGCGGAGGAAATTGCGACGGGAAAGTCCGTCGCAAAAGCGTCCGCTGGAATGGCCGGGAATGGTGAGCATATGGTTGGTTTACAATAAGGTGAATCCGCCGCGCGCAATCTACGAACAGAAGGTCCCTTGTCGAAAACCGAAAGCGTCCGGCATTCTTAGCCAGCACCATGCCTCCCACCAACCTGACGTTTCCCCGCCGGTGGACGGCTATGCCTGTTCCAAAAGCGCCCGCATCGCCGCGAAGCGATCTTTCACGGAATCCTGCGCGACCGGCGCGTTCAGGATTTGCGTCGCGCCGCAGCGCTCGGTCCACTCGCTTGGCAGCTCTTTGATGAACGAACTCGGCGTGCAAGGCGCGGGGCTTCCCCACTTGATCCGGTGGCCGCACCACGTCAGCGCCAGCGTTTCGCGGGCGCGCGTGATGCCGACGTAAAGCAGGCGGCGCTCTTCATCCACGGTGCCCTCCATTTTCGAGCGATCGTGCGGGAGCACGCCTTCTTCGAGCCCGATGAGATACACGTTTGGAAACTCCAGCCCCTTCGCCGCGTGCAGCGTGATGAGCGTCACGCCTGGCCCTTCCAAATCGTCCTTCTCGTCCTCGCGCTCCTGCCGCAGGCTCATCTCGTCGAGAAATCCGCGCAGCCCTTCCGTCGAGCGCGCCTGATATTCCTCAAACGATTTGATCATCTCGCTCACGTTGTTTTCGCGTCCGTCGGACTCCGCGGGCGTCTTGCAAGTGCGGCGCAGGTCTTCGAGGTAGCCGACTTCCTTGATGAGTTCGCGCAGGATATCTGCGTGATTCGTCAGCGGCGTATTCAGTCGCGTCTCGTAGCCATCCATCAGCGCCACGAAAGTCTCGATGCTCGCCCGCGTCCGCGATGAAAGTTCGCTTTGGAATTCGGAAGACTTCAGCGCGGCGAAGACACTGCAACGATTCTTCGCGCTCCACTCCGTCGCCCGCTCGACCGTCGCCGAGCTGAGCCCGCGCGCGGGCACGTTCACGATCCGCAGCAGCGAAACGTCGTCGTCGTTGTTCACGAGGCACTGCATGTAGGCGAGCAACTCCTTGATTTCGCGCCGGTCAAAGAAGCTCTTCCCGCCCACCACGCGATACGGGATTTTCTGCGCGCGCAGATTTGTTTCGAGCAGACGCGACTGGGCATTCATGCGGAAAAGGATCGCGAAATCCTCGTGCTTGCGGCCCTCGACCAGCAGCCGGTTCGCAATCTCGTTCACGATGAATTCCGCTTCCTGCCGGTCATCGCTCATCTGAATCACGCGCACCTTTGCCCCATCGCCCGCCGCGCTCCAGAGCTGCTTGGGCCGGCGGCGCGGATTGTTTTTGATGAGCGTGTTCGCCGTGTTCAGGATCGCATTCGTCGAGCGATAATTTTGCTCCAGCTTCACCACCGCGGGATTGGGAAAGTGCGCCTCGAACTCCAAAATGTTGCTCACCTCCGCGCCACGCCATCCGTAGATCGACTGATCATCGTCGCCCACCACCGCCACGTTTTGCCGCGCATCGGCGAGGCTCGTGATGAGTTCGAGCTGGAGCCGGTTCGTGTCCTGAAACTCGTCGATCATCAGATACCGATACTTCCGCTGCCACTTCTCGCGCACCAGCGCGTGCTCCGTCAGCAGCTTCACCGTGAGCCCGAGCAGATCATCGAAATCGACCGCGTTCAGCGTCTTCAACTCCGCCTGATACCGCGCAAAAACCGCACCCGCGAGCGACTGCTCATCGCCCGGCATCGCCTCGCGCCACCCATTCATCTTCGCTTTCGAGATGAAATTTTTCGCCGTCTGCGGCTCCAGCTTTTCATCCTTTGCCGCCGTGCGCGTGATGATTTTCTTAATCATCCCGACCTGATCGCCCTCGTCGTAAATCGAGAAGTTTTTCTTGTAGCCGAGCTTGTCGATGTCCTGCCGCAAGATGCGCACACACAGCGCATGAAAAGTCGAAGCCGTCACCTTCTTCGCCACCGCCGGGTCCATCATCTTCGCCAGCCGCTCCCGCATTTCGTTCGCCGCCTTGTTGGTAAAAGTGACCGCCAAAATGTGATCCGGCGCGACCCCTTGCGAAATGATGAACCCAATCCGCATGGTGATCACGCGCGTCTTCCCCGTGCCCGCGCCCGCCAGGATCAGCAGCGGTCCCTCCGTCGTGCGCACGGCGCGTTCCTGCTCGGGATTGAGATCAAAAAGGCGAAAGGAAGACATGAAGCACGCACAGGATGCGGGGCGCGCGACCACGTGCAAGTGCCGGCCGGGAAAAGTTTCCGCGCGCGAGTTTTCGCTTGCGTCCGCCCGCTTCTACGACGCTCGCAAAATCGTCAACTCCCCCGGCGGCGCGCGCCAAACTCAAGGGAGCGCGCTCGTCCCGAGTGCTGGCGAAGGCGTCCCGTCGTCGTGAACTGCTCATGACGTTCGCCAGAAATTTGACCGCAGATTTCACGGATTTAACGCGGATTCCAGAACTCTGAAAAATCCGCGTTACTCTGCGGTTTCCCTCCGCTCCGTCAGCTCACCGGCACGCAGGCGCAGAACAGATTCCGATCGCCCCAGACGTTGTCGATGCGCCCGACGCTCGGCCAGAATTTGTGCTCGCGCAGCCAAGGTGCGGGATATGCGGCCTGCTCGCGCGGGTAGGGGTGCGTCCACTCGCTCGCGGTCACGGACGGTGCGGTGTGCGGGGCGTTTTTGAGCGGGTTGTCGCGCGGGTCGATGCGACCTTCCTCGACGGCCTGCACTTCGGCGTGGATCGCGATCATCGCGTCGCAGAAGCGGTCGAGTTCCTCCTTCGATTCGCTCTCGGTCGGCTCGATCATGAGCGTGTTCACCACCGGCCAGCTCAGCGTCGGCGCGTGAAAACCGTAATCCATGAGCCGCTTCGCCACGTCCTCGGCCGTCACGATTTTGAAATGCCGCAGGTCGATGATGCACTCGTGCGCCACGTATCCGGCGCGGCCTTTGAAGAGCACGGGAAAAAACGGGTCGAGCCGCTTTGCGATGTAGTTCGCATTCAGGATCGCGATGCGTGTCGCCTCGGTCAGCCCTTCGCCACCCATCATGCGGATGTAAGTCCACGAAATCGTGAGAATGCTGGCGCTGCCAAACGGCGCGGCGCTGATCGAACCCGTCCGTTCATCCGGCCCGCGGCGCTCGACGGCGGAGAGAAATTTTGCGAGATGCGCCACCACGCCGATCGGCCCCATGCCCGGCCCGCCGCCGCCGTGCGGGATGCAGAAGGTTTTGTGCAAATTCAAATGGCACACGTCCGCGCCGATGCGCCCCGGCGACGTGAGCCCGACCTGCGCGTTCATGTTCGCGCCGTCCATATAAACCTGCCCGCCGTGTCCGTGGATGAGCTGGCAGATTTCCACGATCGTTTCCTCGAAAACCCCGTGCGTACTCGGATACGTGACCATGAGCGCCGCGAGATTTGCGGAGTTCGCTTCCGCCTTCGCGCGAAGATCGGCGAGGTCGATGTCGCCATCTTCGAGACATTTGACGGTCACCACTTTCATCCCCGCCATCACCGCGCTCGCGGGGTTCGTGCCGTGCGCGGAAGTCGGGATGAGGCAGATGTCGCGGTGCGTATCGCCGCGCGACTCGTGGTATTTCCGAATCACGAGCAGCCCTGCGTATTCGCCCTGCGAACCGGCATTCGGCTCCAGCGAAACCGCCGCGAAACCCGTGATCTCCGCGAGCCACCGCTCGAGCTGCGCGTGCATCTCCACATACCCCGCCGTCTGCTCGCGTGGTGCAAACGGATGCAGCTTTCCAAATTCCGGCCACGTCACGGGGATCATCTCGCTCGTCGCATTGAGCTTCATCGTGCAGGAGCCGAGCGGGATCATCGAGGTGGTGAGCGAAAGGTCTTTTGCCTCCAAGCGCCGGATGTAGCGCAGCATCTCGTGCTCGGTGTGGTGCTTGTTGAAGACCGGGTGCAGCAGGTAGCTCACTTCCTGATTCGCGTAGCGATCGTGCGTGCCCTTCCCGTCCGTCCGCTGGCCGAAGAGCGCGTCCGCTTCGTCGAAAAAGAGCACCGCATTTCCGGCGGCCGCGTGATCGAGCAAACGGGCGAGATTTTTCTCCGTCTCGCCAATGGATTTGCTGACGAGTTCTCCGAGACCGAACACCCGCCCGAGGGTCGCGAGATCGTCGGCATTCGTCGTTTCATCGAGTGCGATACCGACCGTCGTTTCGTCGAGCTTCCGCAGATTGATCCGATGCGCGCTGGCCGTGCGCACGATCTTGTCCGCCGACTCCACGCTCACCGCGATCGTGTCGAAAAACGGCCCGCTCACTGCGAGCCCTTTCTCCGTCAGCGCCGCACCAAACGTGCGCGCCAGCAGATGCGTGCGTGCCGCGATTTTCCGCAAGCCTTCCGGCCCGTGATACACCGCATACATCGAAGCCATCACGGCGAGGAGCACCTGCGCCGTGCAGATGTTGCTCGTCGCTTTGTCGCGGCGGATGTGCTGCTCGCGCGTCTGGAGCGAAAGGCGGTAGCCGGGATTCCCGTGAACGTCCTTCGACACGCCGACCAGGCGTCCGGGCATCAGGCGTTTCAGCGGATCGCGCACCGCCATGAACGCCGCGTGCGGCCCACCGTAACCCAGCGGCACGCCAAAACGCTGCGACGAGCCAACGCAAATATCGGCGCCAAATTTCCCCGGCGGACGCAGCAACGTGAGCGCGAGGATGTCCGCCGCCACGATCGCCGTTGCGCCCGCTTGGTGCGCCTTCTCGATGAACGGCTCGTAGTCGCGGATCAAGCCCGTCGTGTCGGGGTATTGCAACACCACGGCGAACGTTTTCTCCGCGAAATCGAACGCCGATTCGCAGCCGACGATCACCTTGATCCCGAGCGGTTCCGCGCGCGTCTGGATGACGGCGATCGTCTGCGGATGACACCGCTCGGACACGAAAATCGTGTGCGCCGACGCGTCCTTGCTCGCCGCGTGGGCGATGTGCATTGCCTCGGCAGCGGCGGTCGCTTCGTCGAGGAGCGAGGCGTTCGCGATGTCGAGCCCGGTGAGGTCGATGATCATCTGCTGGAAATTGATGAGAGCCTCCATGCGTCCCTGGGAAATCTCGGCCTGATACGGCGTGTAAGCCGTGTACCAGCCGGGGTTTTCGAGGATGTTCCGCTGGATCACCGGCGGCACGATGCAATCGCTGTAGCCCTGCCCGATGTAGTTTTTCGCGACCACGTTTTTCCCCGCGATGCCGCGCAATTCCACCAGCGTTTCATTTTCCCCGCGCCCCGCCGGAAGCCGCAGCGGCTGCGCGAGCCGGATCGCCGCCGGGACCGTCGAATCAATCAGCGCATCGAGCGATTTCTCGCCGACGGTTTCGAGCATTTGCGCGACTTCATCGGCCGTCGAACCGAGGTGGCGGCGCGGGAAAGTGTCGAGTGGAGCGAGGGAAGTGGAGTGCTCGGCGTGAGCGCGCGTTTCGTGCATCGGCGGAGGGTAGGAAGCCGGGCGCGGGGATCAAGCGGAGTTTCGGAAATCCGGGGTCGGAAGCGGAGCAGGAGCGAAGAGTGGAGCACTCGACCCGAGTGCCGTTGCCGTTCGGAACGCTACGCGCTGAGCTGCTCGGTGTATTGCGCGGGCGTTTTGAGGATGCTCGTTTGCGAGGGATTGGAGAGCTTCACCTTGTAAATCCAGCCTTCACCGTGCGCGTCGGTATTGATGAGCGCGGGATTGGCGGAGAGGGCTTCGTTCACGGCAGTGACGGTGCCGGAGACGGGGGAAAAAATGTCGCTCGCGGCCTTCACGGATTCGACCACGCAGACCTGCGATTGCGCCTCCACTTGCGCACCGACTTTCGGTAGCTCGACGTAAACGACATCGGTGAGTTCGTGCTGCGCGTGGTCGGTGATGCCGACGGTGCCTTCGTCGCCGGAGACGCGGAGCCATTCGTGGGATACGGCGTAAAGGAGGTCTGATGGAACGTTCATTCGATTGCGGATTTGGAATTGCGGATTGCGGGTTGATTCAAACGGCCACGCCGGGCTGATGGAGCGGCTTTTTCTGGATCGTCGCGGGGAATTTCCGCCCGCGGATGTCGATCTCGATCTCCTCGCCGATGCGCGCGATTTCCGTCGGGACGTAGGCCATGCCGATACCGATTTTCAGCGTGGGCGAAAGCGAACCGCTGGTCGTTTCGGCGATCTTTTCGCCATTTTTGAAGACGCCGTAGTGTGAGCGTGGCGGCGGGCTGGCGCCGTTCATTTTGAAAGGGACGAGCCGGCGCGCGATGCCAGCCTGCTTTTGCGCGACGAGCGCGTCGCGTCCGATGAAAGCCGGCTTTTGCAGATCGACGAAAAACGCGAGCCCCGCTTCGAGCGGCGTGGTTTCGGGCGAAAGATCGGAGCCGTTCAGGGGGTAACACATTTCCAGCCGGAGCGTGTCGCGCGCGCCGAGGCCGCAGGGCTTGATGCCAAATTGCGCGCCGCGTTCCAGAATGTCGTTCCACGATTTCACCGCGCGATCCGCCGCGCAGAAAACCTCGAAGCCGTCCTCGCCCGTGTAACCGGTGCGCGCGATGAAATACACCGCGTCGTCGATCTCGATCCGCAGGATTTCATTCCGCGCCGGACGCGAATATTTGCCGCCGAAAAACGCGTCGAAAAGCTGCGCCGATTTCGGCCCCTGCACGGCGAATCCGGCGTAGTCGTCGCTCGCATTTTGAAACGCCACGCCCTCCCCGGGGTGCGACTGCATCCACGCAAAATCCTCGTCGATCTTCGCCGCATTCACGACGAGCAAGTAGCGCTCGTCCGCGAGCCGATAAACGATCAGATCGTCGATCACACCGCCCTTTTCCGTCAGGAGAAACGTGTACTGGCACTCGCCAACCTCGAGCTTCTCGACGTTGTTCGCGAGCAAATGCTGGAGCCACGCGGTCGCGCCCGGGCCTTCGGCGAAAAACTGGCCCATGTGCGAAATATCGAAGACACCGAGCGAAGTGCGGACGGCGTGATGCTCATCGAGAATGCCCGTGTATTGGACCGGCATCGACCAGCCGCCAAAGTCCACGAGCTTCGCGCCGAGGCGCGCGTGTTCATCGTGGAGCGGAGTTTTTTTCAGCGAAGCGGCGTCGGACACAGCCGCGAAACTATGGCCGCGCCCAAAACTGTCTAGCGTGAAAACTTCACCTTCGCGCTGATGAAACCCCATGCCATCCCGACGAACAGGCCGCCTGCGTGGGCCGCGTTTGCGACATGCGGGATGATGCCGAGCACGCAGATGACAAACCAGCCGATCATCCAGTAAACGGCCTGCGAATTAAGCTGCCAACCCGCGGCGGGATCGAATTTCCCCCGGATCCACAGGAAGCCGAAAAGCGCGTACACGACGCCCGACATTCCGCCGAAAACCGGGTCGCTCCACACGTACTGCGCGAGGTTCGACAAAACGGCGCTCAAGAGCACGAGGGCGAAAAGGTAGCCGCTGCCGAGCCGGTTTTCGATGAGACCGCCGAGGTCTTTGAGCCACATCATATTGAAAAGGATATGGACAATGCCGAAGTGGATGAAGATCGGCGTGACGAGCCGCCAGAGCTGGCCGGCGCGGACTTCGGCAAGGCCGGGAAGCCAGCGGATGTAGTCGCCCGAGGCGAGCAGATCGACGATGAAAAGTTGCCGGATCGCGAGCACGTCTTCGCCCAGTTTGGAGTAGATCGCGACGGCGACCGAGAGGATGATGAGCAGGTAGGTGAAATACGGGATCGCCTGGAAATTGCGCTCGTAAGCGAGCCGCTCGGTGCTGATCACTTTCGATTTGCGGGAATGGTCGGCCTCCAGTTCCTCGCGGCGTTTTTTCCCGGCATCGGAGGCGTTGGAGAAAGTCGCGGCGTCGGGATTGGTGCGGAAGGTGGCGAGCAGGTCCGAGGCGGCGGCCATCTGGGCGTCATCATGGACCCAGAGGGAAAAGGTGCCGTCGTCCTCCGGTTCGAATTGGTTTTCGATGCCGCGGACGTAAAGAAAGTCACTGAAACGCGCGGTGGCAGTTTCCGACGCGAGTTTACCGATGGTGCGCATCGGGTTCACGTATGCGCGCGGGCGGAGCGCGGCAAATGAAAATGCGTTTTCGGAGAGCGCGAGCGTCCGGGAATTCCGGGGAGCGCACGCGTCCCGCGTGCTAGTTTCGGCGTCCCGCCGCCACGAACTTCCTTCGCCGTGGACCGGTGAAAAGATGATCGCGCTTCGTGTGGCGAGCGCACCAGGAAACGGTGGAGCACTCCACCCCGGAACTCCGCACCCGCGCGGTTACGCGGGCGGAGCGGTCTCGATGCGCGGGAAGAGCGGCGTCGGCGTGCCGAGCACATGGCCATCCGGCAGCCCGCCCCACTTCGCGTCTTCGAGCCGGAAGGGTTTGTCCCAATTGAGCTGCGCGAAGATGCCCGCCGCGGCGCGCGGGAGAACCGGGGAGATGAGGATGGCGATGATGCGGAGGGATTCGGCGAGG
>JANLQB010000829.1:0-2476 GCA_031367565.1 Verrucomicrobiota bacterium | reverse complement strand
GCGACGCTTTGCACGTGCTCGTTGGCGCTGTTGCTCATCACGTCGGAGTCGTCGCCATTCGTCGGCTTTTCGCGGGTGCTGAATTTCACGCCGACGAGCTTGCTGACGCCGTGTTCTTCCATCGTCACGCCGTAGATCGCGTCGGCGCGGGCGATGGTGCGTTTGTTGTGGCTGATGACCACGAACTGGCTCTGGCCCGCGAAGCGATCGAGGATTTTGATGAAGCGGTTGATGTTCGATTCGTCGAGCGGTGCGTCCATTTCGTCGAGCACGCAGAAGGGCGACGGCTTGACCATGTAGATCGAGAAGAGGAGCGCGACGGCGGTCATCGTCTTCTCGCCGCCGGAGAGCAGCGTGATGCTGGTGAGCTGTTTGCCGGGCGGCTTCGCGATGATTTCGATGCCGCTTTCGAGCGGGTCGCTTTCGTCGCTGAGGACGAGGTTCGCTTTGCCGCCGCCGAAGAGTTCGGTGAACATTTCGGCGAAGTTCACGCGGATCTTTTCAAACGTGTCGGCGAAGAGCGTTTTCGTCGTGTTGTTGATTTTCGCGATGACCTCCAGCAGCTCGGTTTTCGAGTTGGTGAGGTCGGTGTTTTGCTGTTCGAGGAAGGTGTAACGCTGTTCGAGTTCGTCGTATTCCTGGATGGCGTCGAGGTTGACCGGGCCCATGGAATCGAGGCGCGTGTCGAGGTCTTTGACGATGGAGTCGAGGCGGTCCCAGTCGATCGCGAAGGCGTCGGTGACGTCTTCCTGAACGGGCGCGGCTTCCCCCGATCCGACTGCTTCTCCTTCTGCGGAAACGATGCTTTCAACCGTGGCGAGCGATGGCTCGGCGGGAGTTTCGCCCTCGGCGCTGCGCTGCGCGCGTTTGGCATTTTCGCGAATGGCCACCCGCAGTCCGTGCAGGTCGCGCTCAAATTCGCGGAGGTCGAGCTGGTAGCGTTTTTGGATGTGCTCGTGGATCGCGCTGCTGCGCATTTCGAGCTGCGACTGGCGCACTTCGAGGCGGCTGCGTTTGTCGTGATATTCGGTGAGCTGATGGCGGAGGATGCGCAGCGTGTTCGCGAGTTCCTCGACCGCGCCGGCCATGCCGGAACGCTCTTCGATCAAGCCTCCGACCGCACTTTCGCCTTCACCGACCTGGCCGCGGAGCCGTTCGAGATTCGATTCGAGCTCGGCATTTTCCACCTGCATCGCGGCGGCGCGATCGGCGTAGCTTTCGATGTCGAGCTGGCGCTGCGCGATGAGTTCGCGGAGTTCAGCGATGCGCGCTTCCATCGGCTGGCGCTGATGATGGAGCGAAGAATGCCGCTGCCGCTCCGTGGCGACTTTGATCTTCAGCTCGTTGAGTTCACCCGCGACTTCGTTCTCCTGCGCGCGCAAAACTTCGAGATCGTTGTTCGCTTCCGCGCGGCGGGCTTGAAGCGTGGCGATTTGCTCCTGACTCGCCGCAAGTTCCGTTTCGAGCGCGCCGACGCGATGCGCCGCTTCCTGATGCCGCGCCTCGCTGCTCGCGCGTTCACCTTCGAGATTCTGCTGCTTGCGCTCGGTCTCCTTCGCCTCGCGTTCGATCATCGCGAGCTGATTGCGCATCGTGGAAACTTGCAGCGTGGCGTTCTGCTTTTCCTCGCGCGCTTCATCGAGCCGCGCCTGCGTCGTTTCGATTTCGAGCGCGAGATCATTCCGGCGCTGATTGAGCGCGGCGACTTGCTCGCCGATCACGGCCTCTTCGCGTTCGAGATCGTGGATCTGATTTTTCCGCTGAAGCACCGAGTTCACCGCCTCGCTCGTCGCGCCGCCGTGGACGATTCCGTTGGCCGTCAAGACTTCGCCAGCGAGCGTCACGATCGCCGATCCGCGCTGCGGGAAGATGCGGAGCGCCGTCGCCATGTCGGGCACGAGCACGGCGTGATTCACGAGGCGTTCGATGAGCCGCGAGACTTCCGGCTGCGCTTTCACTTTGTGGATCAGCCAGTCGATCGCGCCGCTCGGCAGCGACATCGACTCGTTGTGGATGTGATTGAAATGCCGGTCGAGTTCGCGCAGCGCGAGCGCCGCTTTGCCGAGCTTTTGGCTGGCGAGCGTCTTCAGCACGCTCTCGGCGATCATCGAATCCTTCATCACGATCGCCTGCAAATTCGCTCCCAGCAACGCTTCCACGGCGGTCACGTATTCCGGCTCCACTTCGATGAACTGCGCCACCGCGCCCAGCACCGCTGGTTTGAAAAACTCCGGATTATCGAGCCCGCGCAGCACCGCCTGCGTGCCTTCGGAAAAACCTTCGCCGCCTTCATTCAGCGCGCGCAGCACTTCCAGCTTCGACTCTTTCTCCGCCAGCGCCCGCTGGGCATCGCGCAACTCGCGATCGACTCCCACGAGCGAAGCCTGCGACTCGCGGATCTGCGCATCCGCGCCCGCGAGTTCTGCCGTGCGCGCTTCGAGATCGCTCATCGCACGCTCGAGTTCCGCCTGCGTAT
>JANLQB010000826.1:0-2229 GCA_031367565.1 Verrucomicrobiota bacterium | reverse complement strand
AGCGTGGCGAGATCGAGGTCGTTCGTGGGCTCGTCGAGAATGATGACGTTCCCGCCGCGCTTGAGGATTTTCGCGAGCATGATGCGGCTGCGCTCGCCGCCGCTGAGGTGCTCGATCTTCGTGTTGATGCGGTCTTCGGTGAATAGGAAACGCCGCAAGTAACTGCGCAGCGTGATCTGCTCGTCGCCGAGTGCGACGTGCTCGCGGCCTTCGCCGACTTCCTCCCACACGGTCTTGTTTTCATCGAGCATCAGCCGGTTTTGATCGACGTAATTGATCTGCGTGCGCGAGCCGATTTCCACTTCACCGCGCGTCGGCGTCATTTCGCCGAGGATGCATTTCAGCAGCGAACTTTTTCCCAGCCCATTCCGCCCGACCACGCCGAGCCGCGAGCCGGCGGGCAGGTCGAGATTCACTTCGTCGAAGAGCGTGCGGCCGCCGAGGTCGAGGCCGACTTCGCGCAGTTCGATCACGCGGTTCGCGGTCTTCGGCGCGGGCGGGATGATCAGCTCCACGTCGATCTCCTGCTCCGGCCCATCCTGCCCGGCCATTTCAAAATAACGCTCGATCCGGTCCACGGATTTTGTTCGCCGCGCGCGGGGACCTTTGCGGACCCATTCGAGTTCCTGCTTCAAAAACTTCTGCCGCTTCCGCTCCTGCTCCTCCTCCACACCGACGCGCTGCGCTTTCGCGAGCAGGAAGTCATTGTAACCGCCGTCGTAGCTGAGGAATTGCCCGCGCTGCAACTCGACGACGCGCGTGGCGATACGATCGAGAAAATAGCGGTCGTGCGTGACGAAGAGGCACGCGCCGGGGTAGCGCGCGAGAAAGTCTTCGAGCCACTCGATGCTGCCGGTGTCGAGATGGTTCGTCGGTTCGTCGAGGATGAGAAAATCGGGCCGTGCGAGCAGGGCGCGACACAGCGAAACGCGCCGCTTTTCCCCGCCGGAAAGCGTGCCGACGATCCGTGACTCATCCGGCGCGTGCAGATTCGTGACGAGGCTGGTCGCGCGTTGTTCGAGATTCCATCCGTCAAAATGTTCGATCATCCCGAGCACCACGGCACTGCGCGCGCTCTCCGGCGGCGCGGTTTCGTATTCGGCGATGAGATCGAGCACGAGCTGCGCACCGGCGAGGATGTTCGCCTGCACCGTCAGCGATTCATCGAGCCCGAACACCTGCGGCAGATACCCCGTCACCAAATCGCGCCGCCGCGTGAACTGCCCGCCATCCGGCTCCAGCGCGCCCGCCGCGATGCGGAGGAACGTCGATTTCCCGCACCCGTTGCGTCCCACGAGCCCGACGCGTTCGCCTTCATTGATCGTGAGCGTGGCGCGATCGAGCACGGTTTGGGTGCCGTAGCGCACGAGCAATTCGCTGGCGCTCGCGATGGCGTTGAGAGTGGGTTCAGACATTGGAAAAAAAAGGGACGCGGACTTCGCACCGATTCACGCCGCGCGCCACTCGCAATCTTCGCGGTTAAACCAAAGCGGCGCGCACGGCGGATTCGATCAGCGCGTCCGGCACGCCCTCGGCCTGCCGCCATGCACCGATTCCAGTGGGAAGGACAAACACGTTGCGGCCTTCGCGGAATTTTTTGTCCATCCGCATCGCGGCCATCACGCGGTCGAAAAGGCCGGGCGCATCGGCGAAAACGGTCGGCAGACCGACGCGCTCGATCAATCCGCGCAGACGGCTTTCAAAATCGGCGGTGCAATAATCCAGTGCCCGCGCGATCCGCGTCGCCGCCACCATCCCGATCGCGATGGCCTCGCCGTGCGTCAGCGCGTAGTCCGCGCTCAGCTCCAGCGCATGGCCGATCGTGTGGCCAAAGTTCAGCACATTGCGGATGCCCTTTTTATCGAACTCATCCTGCTCCACCACGCGCGCCTTCAGCTCCACGCACCGCGTCACCACCTCCACCAGCGTCGCTCCATCCAGATCGAGCATCTTCTCCAGCGCGCCTCTTTCCAGATCCTCGAAAAGCGCGCGACTGCACACCGCGCCGTATTTCACCACCTCGCTCATCCCGCTCCGCAATTCGCGCCCGCTCAGCGTCCGCAGCAGCGCGAGATCGCACAGCACGAGTCGCGGCTGATTGAAAATCCCCATGATATTTTTCACTCCGCCAAAATTCACCGCGACCTTTCCACCCACGCTCGAATCCACCGCCGCCAGCAGCGTCGTCGGCATTTGGACAAACGGCACCCCGCGCCGAAACAACCCCGC
>JANLQB010000790.1:0-4223 GCA_031367565.1 Verrucomicrobiota bacterium | reverse complement strand
TTCGATCGAACGCACCCATTCTGCGTTCCAACGTGAAGGTCTGCTAAGAATTCGTCCCCCCAAGTCTTGACTCGCCGCATCGCTGCCCTTGACCTCCTTAAACTCACCGCTCTTCCCATGCTAAAACCCACCATCCGAATCGTTCTCGCCGCTGCTGCTGCCCTCGGCACGTACTCCACTACTTTCGCCAAGACGCCCGATGGCAAAACGTGCATTTTGCTTTTGGCAGGAAACCCCTCTCACGGACCGGGCGAGCACGAGCACAATGCGGGGGTAAAGCTGCTCTCGAAGTGTCTCGCGCAGGGTGCGCCGAACGTGGTGACCAAGGTGCATCTCAGCGCGGACTGGCCAAATGCGGATGAACTCGCGCAGGCGGACACGATCCTCTTTTACGCGGACGGCGGTGGTGGGCACTTCATGCTTTCGGGCGATCATCTCGCGCAGACGGAGAAGGAGATGAAGCGCGGGGCGGGGCTCGTGTGTTTGCACTACGCGGTTGAGTTTCCGGCGGACAAAGGCGGGCCGCAGGCACTGGATTGGATGGGTGGGTTTTTCGAGGCGGACTGGTCGGTGAATCCGCACTGGCAGGCGGATTTCAAAGAGTTGCCAAAGCACCCGATCAGCAATGGCGTGAAGCCATTCAGCACGAATGACGAGTGGTACTACCACATGCGCTTCACCGACAAACCGGGGAAGTTGACGCACGTCCTTTCGGCGATAGCACCCGAGAATACGGTGAGTGCTAAGGATGATCCGCACGGCGGAAATCCCGCAGCGCGCGCGGACGTGGCGGCGAAGAAACCGCAGACGACGGCGTGGTCATTCGAGCGGCCCGACGGCGGGCGCGGATTTGGATTTACCGGCGGGCATTTTCACAAGGGCTGGGGCAATGACGATCAGCGGAAACTCGTGCTGAATGCCATCCTCTGGACGGCGAAAGCGGAGGTGCCGGCGAACGGCGTTGAATCAAAAATCAGCGCGCAGGATTTGGAAGAAAACCTCGACCCGAAAGGCGCACCGAAGCCGAAACCAGCGGCGGCCAATCCTTCTGGAAAGGCGGCCTTCACGTCGAAGCTCGTGCATCTCGAACCGGTGGAGATCAAGGCGGATTTGAGTGGGGCAAAAGAGTTATTCCTCGCGGTTTCGGACGGTGGCGACGGGTTCGTGGCGGACTGGGCGGAATGGATCGAGCCGACGCTGATCAAGGCCGATGGATCGAAGATCAAGCTCACCGATTTGAAACCGAAACGCGCGCAACTTGGCTGGGGTGAACTCGGCATCAATGCGCGATCCGATGGGCAGAAGCCGATGCGGGTCGGCGGGAAGGAAATTGCGTTCGGCCTCGCCACGCACGCGCCAGCGCTCGTGGCTTACGATTTACCGGAGGGCGTGGTCGGTTTTGCAGCGAGAGGCGGCGTGGATGAAGGCGGCACTTCGCAAAACACCGGCTCCACCGTCGTCTTCCAAGTGTTCACCAAAGATCCCGGCAGCGTCGCCGCGAGCGCGGTCGGCGGGCCGCGTTATGGACTCGAAAGCGCGAAGGCAAACATGGCGACTTTTAAGACGCCTGATGGTTTGCAGCCGTCGCTCGTCGCGGCGGAGCCGATGATTCAAAATCCCACGAACATCGACATCGACCCGCGCGGACGCATCTGGGCCGTCGAGTGTGTGAACTATCGCGGCTACCTGACCATGCGGCCCGAAGGCGACCGCGTCGTGATCCTCGAAGATACGAACGGCGACGGCGTCGCAGACAAGGACAAGACGTTTTTCCAGGATCCAAGAATGACGAACCCGCTCGGCATTCTCGTGCTGCCGCAGGCGAAAGGCACGAAGGTCATCGTCAGCGCAGCGCCGAATGTGTGGCTGCTCACGGACACGGACGGCGACGATGTGGCGGACGACGCGAAGATCATTTTCAAAATCGGCGGCGTTTGGAATTACGATCATCAAGTTCACGCGTTCGTCTTCGGACCGGACGGGAAATTTTACTTCAACGCGGGCAATTCGATCACTGAACTTTTCTGGCCCGATGGCTCGATCGTGAAAGATCTCGCGGGTAACGAAATCACCGGGAAGGGTAAGCCGTATCGGCAGGGCATGGTTTACCGCTGCGATATCGATCTCGAAACCGGCAAGGCCAGCAATGTCGAAACGCTCGGTAACAATTTTCGCAACAACTACGAGGTCGCTATCGATTCCTTCGGCACCCTCTGGCAGAGCGACAACGACGACGACGGCAACAAAGGCGTCCGCATCAACTACGTCATGGAGCATGGCAACTACGGCTTTACCGACGAAATGACCGGCGCGGGCTGGCAGGCACCGCGCACGAATTTGGAAACCGAAATCCCGCAGCGCCACTGGCATCTGAACGATCCCGGCGTCGTCCCAAATCTCCTGCAAACCGGCGCGGGATCTCCCACCGGCATTCTCGTGAACGAAGGCACGGGACTCGGCGCGCAATTCGCGAACCAGCTCATTCACTGCGACGCTGGACCGCGCGTCGTGCGCGCATATCCGGTGGAAAATGAGGGTGCGGGTTACAAGGCGACGATGGTCGATGTGCTCACGTCCACCGATCAGTGGTATCGCGTTTCCGATCTCTGCATCGCGCCCGATGGCTCGCTCGTCGTCGCGGATTGGTACGATCCGGGTGTCGGCGGCCATGCGATGGGCGACCACGAAAAGGGCCAAATCATGGGCCGCATTTATCGCGTGAATTCGACCGGAGCCGCCGCGAAAGCGCCCGCCGTCGATCTGAGCACCGCCGCCGGAGCCGTCGCCGCGCTGCAATCGCCAAACCACGCCACGCAATACGTCGCGTGGACCGCCCTCAAAAAACTGGGCACCGAAGCCGAGTTCCCGCTGCTCACCCTTTGGAAAAGCGAAAACCCCCGCCAGCGCGCCCGCGCACTTGGTCTGCTCACGCAGATCAAAGGCAGCGAAACGAAATACCTCACCGCCGGCCTCAGCGACGCCGACGCCAATGTCCGCATCGCCGCGATCCGCCTCTCGCTCATGCTCGCGACCACGCGCGATTTCGACACCAAACCGCTGGAGGAAAACCGCGAGCTAATGGTCAAGCTCATCAACGACGCCAGCCCGCAAGTCCGCCGCCAAATCGCCCTCTCGCTTTACGGCGCAAAAGACATCGCGAAAATCTGGACCGCCCTCGCCCTTCAGCACACGGGCAACGATCGCTGGTATCTCGAAGCCCTCGGCATCGGTGCCATGAATAACGAAGACGCGTGCTTCGACGGCTGGCTCGCTGCCGTCGGCGACAAATGGAACTCGCCCGGCGGTCGCGACATCATCTGGCGTCTTCGCTCCGCGAAAAATGCCGAGTATCTCGCCAAACTCATTGCCGACAAATCCATCGCCGAAGCCGACAAACCTCGCTACTTCCGCGCGTTCGATTTCCTCCCCGCCGCGCCGGGAAAGGCGAAAGCCCTCGTCGAACTCGCCACCGCAGGCTCTGCCGACAGCATCGTCCGCGAGGCGCTCACGCGCTTGAAAGGCAACGCCGATCCCACGGTAGCCGACGCCTTAAAACGCGAGTTGGAAAAGGCGCGCGGCACCGCAAAGTTCGTCGAACTCGTGCGCGACTTTGGCGTGAAGGGACAGGGTGCCGCGCTCGTCGAGACGGCGCTGAAGCTCGGCAACGATCCGCTCGCGATCGAGGCGGTGAAGCTCGTATTCAGCGAACCGAATCCACACGAGATTTTCGCCACCGCCGTCTCCGGGCCGAAAGCAGCCGACCTATTGAACCTGCTCGTCGCCACCGGTAACGTCCAAGCCATTGATCGGGTCGCGGGAATCATCAACGGCGTTCCCGTTCCCGAGGTGCAGAAATCCGCGATCCGCGCCCTCGCCCTCACTCAGACTGGAGCCGAAAAACTCATCGCTCTGGCGAAGGAGCAAAAACTGCCGGTTGAACTTAGACCAGTCGCCGGGAGCGCGCTCCGCCTCGTGCAGTACGCGAGCCTCAAAAGCGACATCGACGCACTTTTCCCCGCCCCATCCGGCCTCGGTGGAAAGCCGCTGCCACCCATCGCCGAACTCGCGAAAATCAAAGGAGATGTGGAAAAAGGCCGCGCCATTTTCGAGCGCGCGGAAAGCTCGTGCGTCATCTGCCATCAGGTCGGCAATAAGGGCGTGAACTTCGCCCCTGCCCTCACCGAGATCGGCTCGAAACTTCCGAAGGAACAGCTCTACGAATC
>JANLQB010000635.1:0-2826 GCA_031367565.1 Verrucomicrobiota bacterium | reverse complement strand
GCTCGCGGACTCGCTCAACCCCCGGCTAATGGCTGGCACGGCTCCGCCGTGGCCGGGCGGCGCGATTGAAACCGCACCTGAAAATGCGGAAGCGGGGAGCACGGGCATGGCGGCGAGTCCACCTTTCTTCCACTGCGCCGCGAGGTGCCGGTGGATGACTTCGATGACTTCGACGAGGAAGGTGGCCGTGCCGGTGGCAGGGTCGAGGATTTGGACGAACATTTCGTCCGGGGAGAGGGTGCGGGTTTCGCCGGGCTCGTCGGTGAGCGGCGGGAGTTTCAGGCCGGGGTGCTTTTTCAGCATCTCGCCCCAGGTGGTGGTGTCGGCGAGACCGTCGGCGAGGCCGAACTCGGTTTGCAGGAGTTCGTGGACGCTGCGGACGATGTAGGAGACGACGGGCTGCGGGGTGTAGAAGACGCCGCGCTGGATTTTGAGCTGCTTATTATAGGCGCTGAGGAAGTGTTCGTAGAAGTGGATGACGGGGTCTTCGCCGCGAGTCTTGTTGCCGAAGTCGCGGAGGACGGCGTCCATATTCGTATGCTTGCTGGTGAGGAGGTCGGTGACATCGGAGACGCCGAGTTCATCGAAGTCGATGGCTCCTTTGCGGCTTTTGATGCCGAGGAAGACGCCGAGCATTTCTTTGAGGAAGGGGCTGGTGAAGTGACAGCGGATAGTAGGGCGCGAGGGCGAAGAGCGGCTTCTCCTTGGCGAAGGCGATCTCCAGTTTCCCCAGCAGATGGCCGTAGGTTTTCTTGACGGAGTAGGGGACGACTTGCGGCAGCTGCTTCACCGGGAAAAGAGCCTCGGTAGAGCCTAGTTGCCTTTGGCTGAGGGTGACGTATGCGCGGCTGAGCTGGACGACCAGTTCCTTGAAAAGCGCGTCCTCAAAAAGCATGGGCTCCAGCTCGACTTGGCTGTGCTCGAACAGCTCGCCAGCGGATTGATTGGAGACGATTTGGAGGAGCTGCTTTTCGAGCTTTCGGAAGTAGTTCGGGAGGGCGTGGATTCCGAGGGAGGAGAACGCAGCCGGGGCCTCGACTCGGGAGAATAACTCGATGAGGTGCTGAAAGTCGGTGAGGTGATTATTTACCGGGGTCGCGGTGAGGAGGAAGACGGTCTTGTTTTCCACGAGGTCGTAAAGCCTCCAATAGCGGGAGCGGATTTCTCCTTCGCCGGACTTGGCGAGGCCGCGATTTCGGAAGTGGTGGGCTTCATCAATAATGACGACGTCCGCCTGCTCTTTCATCCGCTCAATCTCCTCGGGGTAGTCGCCGCCACGCATGAGGTCGGTGTGGTTGAAGATGCGGAGATCGGTGAAGCCCTTGTAAAGATGAGGAAGATACTTTCGCCGGCTGCTTTGACCTGGATGTTGAGTTCGATGTTCTGCGTGAGGCCAGGGAGCGTGAAATTGCTCGATCCGACCAGCGCCACGGAGCCAACGACGGCGGAGCGGTGATGCGTGATGTAAGCCTTCGCGTGAAACTTCCGTTTCGCATACACGCGGCATTCAATTTAACCTTTACGCAGGGCTTCGACGATGGCGGGGGCGCCGGAAAGAAAATCGTTCGCCTCCTTCACCTCTTCCGCGCTGGCGTCGAGCGTCCGAGTGATGCGGGAGCGCAACCCATCGAGCAAAGCCTGCCGGGTGCGCGGCGAGACTTCGTCGCCCATCAGGATGCGAATCTTGTCGAGCTTATGCCATTTGCCATCGAGCGCGAGCAACGCCCCGATTTCGAAGTAGCCAGTGGCGATGTCGAAGGCGCGGGCGAAGTCAGCCCATTTTTAAATGGCAGAGCAGTCCCTTCCATAAGTCGTCACTGTCATCGACGGAGAGCGCATCATGGCTGCGGCATCTCCGCGCTCTCGAAGCTGAATAGAATCTTCCCGCTGCGCCCACTTTGCTGCGCGTGGGCGAGTGCTTCCTGGAAGGCATCGATGGGGTAAAGCCGCTCGATTTTGGTCCGAAGTCGGCCGGATTGCGCGAGCGCGAACAGTTCGTCGAACATCGCCGCGCGTTCCGAGGGGAGGGCACGCTGACCCCACGGCGTGATCCAGAATCCGCGCCAGCGCAGGTCTTTGAAAATGAGCAGGCCATTCGGGATGCGCAGCGGCTGGCGGCTCATCGCGCCATACGTCACGATCGTCGCGCCGTGGGTCACCGCGTTGGCGAGGCGGAGCGCGCTTTCGCCGCCCACGGCATTGAAGGCGAGCGCGATCGGTGCGCCGCTGGTCGCGAGCGCGATGCGTGGCGGAGCTTCCTCATCGTCGAGGAAGACAAAATCGGTGCCGTCTTCCTTCAGTTCGTCGATCAGCGACGCGCGCCGCACGAGGCTGATCGTGCGCAGTCCCAGCGCGTGCGCGATTTGAATGACGGCCCGCCCGACGCCGGAATTGCCCGCATTTTGCAAAACGAAATCCCCTTCGCGCAGGTCCACGAAATCACGGAGCATTCGTAACGCGGTTGGCGGATTGACCCGCAACATCGCCGCCTGGATCGGATCGATCCCGCGCGGCACGACGAACAATTCCTCCGCCTTCACCAGGCCACCTTCCTTCCACGCCCCATACGAACGCGGCAGCAGCACGAGGTCGCCCGGCTGCACGCGATCCACCTTCGCACCGACCTGCTCGACAATGCCGGAGCCTTCCGCGCCGGGCGTCGCAGGCAGTATCGGACGCACGGGATATTTTCCCTCGATGGAATTGATGTCCGACGGATTGATCGGCGACGCGATGGTGCGGATGACGACTTCGCCGACGCCGGGCGATGCGACCTCGATTTCTTCGAGGCGCGTCACTTCTGTCGGCTTGCCGTGGGTGTGAAAA
>JANLQB010000784.1:0-1769 GCA_031367565.1 Verrucomicrobiota bacterium | reverse complement strand
TCGAGAGCAACGGGATGCCCGCGCACAACCTGATGGTCGGCATCACAAACTGGCAGCAGCAGGTGCCGCTGCCGCAGAATTACACCGGCACGAATGCGTGGCAGATTCCGCTCGCGCCGGTCGTGTCGAAGACGCCGGTTTCGATCAAGGGCCGCTTCCTGCGCGGGGCCATCGCGCTCGCAGCGAATGGCATTCCGATTTTCAATCCGCAGAACAACCGCGGCGAAATCTCGCAGGAAATCGGTGAACTCGACGAATGGGGCGGGCACTGCGGTCGCGCGGACGACTATCACTATCACGCTGCGCCGCTGCATTTGCAGAGCGTCGTCGGCAAGGGCCAGCCGATCGCGTTCGCGCTTGATGGCTATGCGATCCACGGGCTCACCGAGCCGGACGGCGCGCAGCCCGCGGGCCTCGATGCGTTCAACGGCCACACGACCGCGGCGCTCGGCTATCACTATCACGCGTCGAAAAAATATCCCTACGTGAACGGCGGCTTCCACGGCGAAGTCACCGAGCGCGATCAGCAGGTGGACCCGCAGCCGCGCGCACAGCCGGTGCGGCAGGATCAGCCGCCGTTGCGCGGGGCGAAGATCACGGGATTCGAGACGACAGGGAACAGTTACAAGTTGAGCTTCGAGGTGAGTGGCGAAAAGCGCGCGATCCTCTACACGGTGAATGCGGACGGCTCCGTGCCGTTTGAATTCCAGAACGGCGGCGCGGGCACGACGAAGGAAACTTACACGCGACGCGAACGCGGCGGCGGGCCGCGACCCGATGGCGAGCGTCCGCCGCGTGATGGCGGTCAGCGTCCTCCGCCGGGCGGCGGCGATCCGAATCGCCCGCCGCGTCCCGAAGGCGGTCCCGGCGGCCCGCCTCTGAATGGTGAACGTCCGCCGCAGGATGGCGGTCAGCGTCCGCCACCGCGCGAGGGCGGCGGTGATGCGAACCGTAGCGGCGCGCAGCAGGAAACCGCATCGCAGTTCGGCCCCGATGCGTTGAAGAAACCAAGCGCGACATTTTCCCTCACCAGCACCGAAGTGAAGGACGGCGGCGCTCTGCCGATGGACTTCACCGGCGACGGCAGCGGTGCGACTTTGCCGCTCGCGTGGAAGGGCGCGCCCGCTGGCACGCAGGGCTACGCGCTCATCATGGATCACCTCGCGCCGGGCAATGTGATGAAGTCGTATTGGACGATGTGGGACATTCCGACGAGCACCGTGAGTCTGCCGAAAAATGCGAAGGGTGCGGGCAAGGTCGGCGCGAGCTTCAAAGGCCAGCTCGGCTACGAGCCGCCGCATTCGCAAGGCCCCGGCGCGAAGACTTACGTGCTCACGGTCTATGCGCTCTCTTCGCCGGTGCAGATCAGCCAGCCGCCGCGCGAGGTGAATCGCGACGTCCTGCTCGCGGCGATGAAAGACAAGGTGCTCGCGAGTTCGTCGCTGCACGTCGTGTACACGCGCAGCGGCACGTCGGCGAACGACAGCCAGCGTCCGCCGCGCCCGCAGCAGCCGGGCGCTCCGAACTGAACCCGGATGTGAATAAAAACGGATCCATGTGGATGAGCACAAAGGTCACGCGGGAGTGGCGCCAGCCTCTGGAGTGCGGCGGCTTGACGCCGCTTTTCCTTTGCGTGACGAAACACTCCCTCCTCCGCGCTTACTGGGAAAAAAGCCAAAGCGGCGTCAAGCCGCCGCAGTCCAAAGCCTCGCGGCACTCCCTCGCCGGACTCACTTCAACTGAAATCTCCCCATGAAAACAAAACGCCC
>JANLQB010000755.1:0-1828 GCA_031367565.1 Verrucomicrobiota bacterium | reverse complement strand
TGGCTGACGTGGCAATACGTGGAGGAATTCCTCGCCGCGCGCTGCCTCGGCATGCTCGTCCTGCTCGCCGCCGAACCGCTGCTGGAAGCGGCCTTTTTGCACCCTGAAATGTCGCGCCTTTTCCTCGTGACGCTCGTCTATGTCTGGGTGTCCTTCGCGCTTTTCTGGATCGGGATGCCCTACACGCTGCGCGACCAAATCTCGTGGGTCACAAAAACCGATGGCCGGTGGAAAGCCGCCGCGCTCGCGGGCATCGGCTACGGCGTGGTCCTCTTGATCACGATCACCACGCTCAGCCACGCGGCCTGAGTTCCGCGGCGCGGAAAAGCGCGGCAGTTATCGCGGCACGTAGGCCAGGACAAAGGCGATCAGCAAGATCAGCGCGGCCAGCCACCAGAACCAGTGCATCCCGGCTTTCTTCGGCCCGCTGCCGAACTCGGTCTCGGTGAATCTTTCGTAGTCGAAGTCATCATCCGGCAGCCCGAGATTTCCGACATCCGGCTCCCCGCTCCAGCCCGATTTGTCGCACGCGCCGCACTCCGGGCACGACTTCGCGTCGTTCGGCACTTCTTCCCCGCAGACGGGGCAGTTGAAGGTATTTCCGAGGTGGCGCATAAACGTCTCAGCCGATCGCACTGACTCGTCCGGTCGAATCGCCGTGCTTGTCCAAACCTTGCACGCCCATGCGGTCGGACATGGTGAGGAAAAGATTCGTCAGTGGTGTCGCAGGGAATTTGTGGAAACGCCCTGGCTGGAATTTTCCACCTGCGCTTCCGGCGAGGACGATCGGGAGATTCGTGTGGGTGTGGCGGTTGCCGTCGGCGTTGCCGGAGCCGTACACGATCATGGAATTGTGCAGCAGCGATTGCCCGTCCACGTCCTTCGTCGCCTCCATTTTTTCGAGGAACTTGGCGAGCTGTTGCACGTACCAAAGGTCGATCTTTTTCACCTTGCCGACCATGTCCGCGTCGTCGCGGTGATGCGTAAGATTGTGATGACCTTCCGACAAGCCGATCTCGGTGAAAGTGCGGTTGCTGCCTTCGCCCGCGAGCAGCATCGTGGCGACGCGGGTGGAGTCGGTCTGGAAGGCGAGGAGCAGCATGTCGAACATGAGCGCGATGTGTTCGTCGTAAGCGGCGGGGATGCCGTCGGGCGCGGCGATGCCGGGATCGGTGATGGGCAGGCGCTCGGTGCGTTCGATGCGCTGCTCGATCTCGCGGACGCTCGATAAATACTGATCCAGTTTTTGCCGGTCGCGCCCGTTAAGTTTGCGTTGCACGGCGTCGGCGTCGGCCATCACGAAATCGAGGATGGATTGCTGCTCGACCTGACGACGCTTGAGATTTGCGCCGCGTTCGGCGGGCGAGCCGGTGCCGAAGAGTCGCTCGAAAACAAGGCGCGGATTCGGCTCGGGCGAAACGGGCTGCGTCGGCGATTTCCACGCGAGATTGTATTCGTAAGCGCACGAGTAACCGGAGTCGCAATTCCCCGATTTCCGCACCGCATCGCAGCTCAACTCCAGCGAGGGAAAGCGCGTAAGATGGCCGATCTGCTGTGCGACGACCTGGTCGATGGAAACGCCCGCGTAAATGTCCGAGCCCGACGTTTTTTTAATCCGAACGCCCGTGAGAAAAGTCCCGCCCGCCCGCGCGTGATCGCCCGCCCCATCGGTCCCCGGTTCGGCGTTCACATCGTCGAGACCGGCGATGACTTGAAGCTGATGCCGCACCTTTTCCAGCGGCCCGAGCGTGGGCGAAAGCGCAAAGTTTTCCCCCGGCTCCGTCGGCCACCACGCGGAAGGAATCGTCCCATTCGGCACGTAGAGAAA
>JANLQB010000723.1:0-5148 GCA_031367565.1 Verrucomicrobiota bacterium | reverse complement strand
TCCTTTCCAAACCCGCGCTCGCCGACGCCTCGCAGCGCTCCCTCGATTTTCTCTCCCGGCATCTTCATAAAGCAAAATGAACTCGGGCGCGGACGGCGCAGCCATTGACCAATCATGATGCGGTGATACATGACGGGAAATGGCTTCGATTGTTAAATCCCTGCGCCTGATCGCCGACGAAACACGGCTGCGGCTCCTGCTTCTTTTGCAAAAAGAGGAGCTGTCCGTCGTCGAGATTCAGGAGATTTTGGGCATGGGCCAGTCGCGGATTTCCATGCATCTCGGCCAGCTCCGGCAAGCCGGGCTCGTGCAGGACCGGCGCGCCGGGAAGAACATCTACTACGCGCTCACCGACGATCCCGCACACGCCGAACTCGCGTCAGTGATCGCCGCGAGCGCGAAGGAATTGCCCGAAGCCGCGCGCGATCAAAAGGCGCTCCAGCTTTCGCTAAAAAAGCGGCTGGACAAAGCGCGCGATTATTTCAATCAGCTCGCGGGAAAATTTGGCCGCGCGTATTGCCCGGGACGGACTTGGGAAGGCGTCGCGCATCTGCTTTTTGCGCTCGCGCCGCCGATGGTCATTGCCGATCTCGGCGCGGGCGAGGGCACGATTTCACAACTGCTCGCGAAGCGCGCGAAGAAGGTGATCGCCGTGGACAACTCCGAAAAAATGGTCGAGTTCGGCGCGGCGCAGGCGAAGAAACACGGCTTCAAAAATCTCGAATTCCGCCTCGGCGACCTGGAAGCGCCGCCGATCCCCGCGGGCACCGTCGATCTCGCGCTGCTGAGCCAGGCGCTGCACCACGCCGTGAACCCCGCGCGCGCCGTCGCCGCCGCATTTCACATCGTAAAAAATGGCGGCCGCATCGCCATCCTCGACCTGCTCGCACATCAATTTGAAAAAGCGCGTGAGCTTTACGCCGACACCTGGCTCGGCTTCACGGAGTCGGAGCTGCACAGCTTCCTCGAAGACGCGGGTTTCACCGACATCGAAGTCACCGTCGTCGCGCGGGATGAACAGAATCCGCAGTTCCAGACAGTGCTGGCGACCGGGGTGAAATAGAGCCGCTTATTCGGCCTTCTCCGAAACCCACGTTAGCCCGCGAATGAGCCGCTCCGCGAGCCGGTCGGAGTGGTGGCCGGGTGATTCGTAGAAAGTAACGCGTGGGATTTTGTCGCGGAGGACTTCGTAAATTTTCCGCGCGCCAATGTTCGCGCCGAATTCATCGTGCTCCGCGCCGTCGAGGTAAACGCGCTGCGTCTTCGCTAAGGCGTCGGGATTTTTTCGCACGACGGTGAGCGGATCGAGTGCGATCCAACGCGCCCACGCTTCCGCGCGCCACTGGCCGCGCGCGTCGTAGAGCCACTCGAAGCGGCCCGGTTTTCCCGCGATCGGCGCGTAGTTCGCGCACAGGCCGAGGATGAGGCTGGCGGGAATGTTCGCGGGCTTCGTGGGAGCCATCGCGGCATCGAGTTCAGGGCGCGTTACGGCACGGACGGACGGGGTTTCGACGAGCGGTTTGTGGGTCGTCTCGAAATCGCTGTCTGGTGAAAGCGCGACGACGGCGGGAAATTTTTCGTGGTGCGAAATTGCGAGCATCAGCGCGCCATAACCGCCGCTCGAATGGCCCGCGATGATACACGATTTCGCGCCATCCTTGGAAAGCGCAGGCAGGATTTCCTCCGTCACATAATCCGCGTAATCACCCGTCGCGCCCGAGTTCAAAAATTGGCTTCCGCCATATCGCGAACGCCCATCCACGACCGCGATGCGAAACGGCATCCCCTTCTCCGCCAGCCGATCCACGACTTGACCGAACCATCCGCCCGCACCCTGCGCGATGGCATCCTCCGCAGACCCGCCCCAGCCTGGCAGATAGATGACCAGCGGCGCATCCTTTGCCGCATCCGGTTTGAAAATCGCCACGCGCCGCGTGGTGGGATCACCGAGCGGATTGCCCCGCAGTTTCGCACTGGTAAGGCTGAAGACTTCGAGCTGTGCAGCGCTGGCGCTCGCAATGAAAGCGGCGGCGAAGAGGAATGGAAGGAAACGCACGCCGCATCTTCTGGCGAAAAATCCGCCGGATGCACGCTCGTTTCCCGCAGCGTATGGTCGCCGGCATGATCCGCATTGCCCTCGTCTTTTTTGCCGTGCTCGCGCCGCTCCGCGCGGAGTGGACTTTTTCCAATGCGGTGACGCTCGCGGCTCCCGCAGGGATCGATTTTGTCCGGCGTTCGGCGACGGATGGGGAGGGCAGTGTCGAGCTGCACATCGTGAGCTTTCGCGTTCAAGCGCACACGTTTGCGGTGATGGACAATCCGGATGGCGCGTTCGATCTCGGGAGTGCGTCGGCAAAACGCGGAGCGCTGGCGGCGGTGAATGGGGGATATTTCCACCCGGCTCGCACCCCGCTCGGACTCGTGGTGCGGCAGGGTTTGACGATTCATCCGCTTGAGCGCGCGAAGTTGCTCAGCGGGATCGTGGTTGTGAGAAAGGATCGGATCGCGCTGCTGCGAACGGACGAATTTCGCGCGTCAGCGGACGTGCGCGAGGCGTTGCAGGCGGGACCGTTTTTGGTCGATCGCGGGAAGGCCGTCGCGGGGCTGAACGACACGCGCCGCGCGGCGCGGACGGTGGTATATTCGGACGCTGCGGGGACTTTTGGCGTGATGATTTGCCGGAGCTCCACACTCGCGGCGACCGCGCAAATACTGGCCACGCCGGGTGCGCTGCCATCGGGAAAAATCACCCGCGCGCTCAATCTGGACGGCGGATCTTCGACGGCGCTTTGGGTGAAACGCGAAGCGTCCCCATTTTACTCCCGCGAGTGGAAGGGTGTGCGCAATTACCTCGCGATCGTCCCGCGCCCGTAACGGGCTAGCGAGTTTCCGCGATGCGGATCGGCTGCGTCTTTGCCTTCGGATTCAACGCACTCGGAACCTGCCCGACGATGCGCGGTTCGAGCCCGATTTTTCGGAAAACGCTGCGGACTTCCTGGATCGTCATCGTCGGCTCGTCGAAGTCCAAGTACACGATGTCGTGATTGCTATCGACCTTGTAGCGGAGGCCGGGGACAGCCTCGAACTCGTGATCCAGTTCGAGGATTTTTTCCAAATTGCGAATGCCAGCGGCATAGACCTCAAGTTCAATCATAGCTTTACTTTGTAACGACGACTGGACTGTAAAACCCGCCCGTTGGGGTTGGCAAACGGAAAATTGAATCTTCGCTCGAAAAGGATCGCGCCGTTCCTTCTGACTTCCGATGAGAGCTTGCGCCGCAGGCTCTTCGGGCAAAGCATTCCGCCTCACTTCTGAGGTTATGCCCGATCCGTCAAAACCCCGTCCGCAGCCCGCGCGTGCTCCCGTTCCGGTCCGCGCCCATCCCACCGCGCCAAAAGCGCGCATGCCGGTGGCGAAAATGCCAGCTCTGCGGCGTCCGGTGCGCGTCAGTTCCGCAAGGGTCGCGAAGAGTGGCGGTGGCGGCGCGTTTTGGGTGGGAATGTGCGCGGTCGGAGCGGCGGCAGGATTTTTCTGGTGGCAGGGTTCGCACTCGAAGCCGGTGCAGAAGATCGTGGAAGCGCCGGTCGTGGTGGTGAAGCCGACGGTGCCGGAAAAAAAGGGGGCACCGACGCTGCCTTCCCTCCCGGTGGAAATGGCCGGGGTCGAGACGATGCCGATGGCTCCCGTTCCGATGCCCGCGACGCCGGAGCCTGCCGCGCCTGCGGCGAAAAAACCGGTGCTCCCGATCGAGCAGGATGCATTTTCACAACCGGCGACCCTCGACGGGACGGCGGGAAAAAGTGTCGCGAATGTGAAGCGTGCCGAGGCCGCGCTGGATGAGGCTTTTTCCAAAGGAAAGTGGGCGCAATACATGGAATGGCTGCGCGCCGCGCTCGGGGTCGAGGTGAAGAAAGTCACGGATTTTACACAGCCGCAAAACTACGATCGTGTGCTGAAAAATCCGGTCGCCTACACCGCGCTGCTCCAGCACACGCTGCTGCATCGTCTGCCCGCGGATGCGCGCGCGCTGCTTACGGAGGACAGCGGTTCGCGCCCGTTTTTCACGTGGCTGCTGACGACTCCGGACGCCACGGAATCGCTGCTGCAAACGCTGCGCCCGGAAGATGGCGCGCGCGATGTCCTGCGCGTGTGGTCGCGGCTCGCGGCGGAGGATGATTCCGTGCGGGGAAAATATCGCGAGCTGGCGCTGGCCATCGCCCTCGTTTTCGACCAACCATTCAGGCCGCGCTGGAACAGCGAGACGCTCGAAATCACGCCGCGCGAGCGGTTCGATTTTTACAAGGAGAAGAACGAAAAAGGTCAGCTCCAGACGCACCTCAATCGCTACACGGCGAGCGATCTCGTGTGGGTCGTGGCCGATCCGGTGCCGATGTCAGAGCTGGAGTGGGCGCTGAAGAAAGTGCATCTGCGGCAGCGGAACTGGGGCGACGCGTATGGCATGGTGAAATACGACATGGACAAGGCGGTGACGGGCATGGCGAAGGTCGCTTACGACTCGTACACGTTCGCGGAGATTTTGGAGAAAGGCGGCATCTGCGGCGACCGCGCGTATTTCGCCGCTTACACCGGACGCGCGAACGGCATCCCGGCGGCAATCATCGGCGGCGATGGGCCACTCGGCGGACACGCGTGGATTCGCTGGATGCCGGACGATGACAAATGGGCGGAGTCCGGTCGCATCGGCGGTTACGCGGCGGGCACGACGACCGATCCGCAGACGGGGCGGACGATTTCTGAAATGGAATTCGTGCGCCGCAGCGATCCGCGCGAAACCGGCGCGCAACGAACGCTCACGGCGCACCGTTTTCTGTGGCTCGCCGATGTGTAATCCGCGCTGAACGACACGCCGAAGACCGACACGGCGATCGACCTTTCGCTGAAAACTTCGCCGCGTCTTTCCGTTGGCTGGGATGCGAAGCTCGCGCACTGGCGCAAGTTTCATCGCGAGGATGATGTGAAAGTCTGGGACGACCTCGTGCGCGATTTGAAGAAGCGTTTTTCCGACGACAAAGTGATGCTCGCCGAGGCGCGGAAACTTCAGGAGGAATTCATCTTCCCGCGTCAGGAAGTGAAGGAATCCATCCACGATCTGAAGCAGGACGCGAAGAAATTCAAAGACCCGCGCA
>JANLQB010000040.1:0-3766 GCA_031367565.1 Verrucomicrobiota bacterium | reverse complement strand
GGTGAACGTGGCGGAAACCGCGCGTCCGATTTCGACGACGGACTGCGGATCGCGCGGCGAACCGCTCAGATCGCGCGCGATTTTTGACACGCGCAGGAGGAGCATCGGGTGGTTGAAATTCCACTTCCCGCTCACGACTTGTTCGATCTTGCTGCCTTCGTCCGAGTGGTAATACCACGCGAAATCGCGATGCCGCAGATTTAGCGCGAGCGTCGCCGCGAAGAGCGCGAGCGACCAGACGACGAGGGCGAGCTTCATGCGCCCGACTTACAACTTCATCCGCTGATCGATCAAATCCGCGAGCAGGCCGATGAAGAGCATTTGGATGCCGGTGAGCGCGAGCAGGATTGCGAGCAGGCCGAGGCGTCCGCCGGTTCCGTGATGAAACAAGTCCGCATAGTCGATGATGCCTTTGACGAGTCCGACGAAAATGAGCACGAGCGCGGGCGGGACGAAGACGTTCAGCGGTTTGAAATACGCGCAGATGCGGATGATGAGGATCGTGAAATTCGTGAAGTCGCGGATCGGCTTGATCGACGATTTGCCGATGCGGCGCATGTAGTTGATCGGCACGAATTTCACGCGGTAGTGATTCGTGAGCATCGCGAGCGTGATCGTCGTCGTGAACGAAAAGCCGTCCGGGTAGAGCGAGAGGAAACGCAGCGCGACCTCGCGCCGGAAGATGCGCAGGCCGGAATTGAGGTCGGGGATTTGCTGGCCGCTGAGATACACGGCGAGGCGGGTGATGATCCATTTCCCCGGCTTCCGCATCCACGGCACTTGCACGACCGCACCCGTGCGCGCGCCCACGACCATGTCGAACTCGCCCATGTCCGCGGCGAGCTTCGGGATGTCTTCCAGCGGATACGTGCCGTCGGCGTCGGCGATGATGATGATGTCGTGTTTCGCCCGTTGCAGGCCGGTCTTCAGCGCCGCGCCGTAGCCGCGATTGACGGGATGTTCGAGCAGCGTCACCGGCAGGCCGCGCGCGATTTCGCCGGTGCGATCTTCGGAGCCATCGTTGATGACGACGATTTCGATCTCGCGGAAATACTGCCGCTGCTCCGAGATTTTTTTCACCGTCTCCTCGATCGCGCCCTCTTCGTTAAAAGCTGGGATGAGGATGCTGACCGCGAGGGTCGAAGTGTCTGCGGAGGCCATGGGAAAGAGCGCACGACTGTCGCCACGCGCCCCGGCTTGGCAATTCGATAATGCGCGGCGTCTTACTCGAAATACGTATCGTCGTGCGAATACGGCGGCGCGCAGCAGCAGAGGAAACGGAGCGCTTCCTCGGCGGCGATGGTGTGCCAGGCGCCGGGCGGGATGAGGATGGCGTCGCCGGGAACGACCGTGCGCGTTTCGCCGTCGATCTCCATCGTGCCGCGGCCTTCGAGGATGAAGTAAAATTCCTCCGCGATCTTGTGATAGTGGCGCTGGGTGGTGCTTTCCGCAGGCACGCTTGCTTCGGCGAGGCTTTGGTTTTGCACGGGCGCATTCGTGCGGTCGAGGATGCTGCGGATGGTCGAGCCGTCCTTGGTGGTGAAGGGCGTTTGCGAAGCGAGCGGGAGCACGGTCATGGCGAAAGTGAGGCGCGCGTGGCGGCGGGAGACAAGCGGGAATTCCGACCTCGGGCTCGTCCTCACTCTCGAAAGGCGAAGATTTCGAGGACGAGGTTTTGCCCGGCCCTTTCCGGCTGCGCGAATGCCTGCCATCTTCCAAACCATCATGTCTCGAAAGATCCTCCACGCCGTCTTCTTCGCCGCGCTCTGTTTCGCTTTCAGCGCAGGATTCGCAGCCGATGACGCGACGACCCTGCAAAAGTTCGCGTTTGAAAAAGCGGAGATGGGATTGCCGTTTCGGATCACGCTCTTTGCACCGAATGAAGAGACGGCAAAGGCGGCGACGGATGCGGCGTTCGCGCGGATCGAGGAATTGAACGGCGTGCTGAGCGACTACGATGAGGAGTCGGAAATCAGCCGGCTTTCGCGGACCTCCGGCTCGGGAAAAGTGGTGCGGGTGAGCGACGACCTTTGGCGCGTGCTGGAGCGCGGGCAAACGATGGCGGCGCGGACGAATGGGGCGTTTGATGTGACGGTCGGGCCGCTGGTGAATCTGTGGCGGCGCGCGCGGCGGAAGCAGGAATTGCCTTCACCGGAGTTGATCGCGGAGATGAAGGCGCGTGTGGGTTTTCGCAATCTGAAACTCGATGCGGAAAAGCACACCGCCGAGCTGCTGATCCCGGAGATGCGGCTGGATGTGGGCTCGATCGGGAAGGCGTATGCGGTGGACGCGGCGCTCGCGGTTTTGCAAGCGCGCGGGATCACGCGGGCGCTCGTCGGCGGAAGCGGCGATATGGCGGCGGGCAATCCGCCGCCGGGCTTGCCGGGCTGGCGGATCGAAGTCGCGGCGCTCGACGCGGAAGGCGCGCCGCCGCCGCGCATCGTGCATCTGGTAAATCGCGGGATCGCGACGAGCGGTGATGTTTTTCAGCGCGTGGAGATCGACGGGAAACGCTACTCGCACATCGTCGATCCGCACACCGGCCTCGGGCTGACGGATCACAGCCTCGTCACCGTCATCGCGCCGGATTGCTTTACGGCGAATAGCTACACGACCTCCGCGAGCGTGGTCGGGCCGGAGCGTGGTTTGAAGTTGATCGACGAGACACCGGGGATCGCCGCGCTGCTGGTGCGGAAGCCGGGAGAAAAAATAGAGTTCGTCGAATCACGCGAATGGCAGGCCGGGAACGTCGGCAGCGGAGCGGCGCCTCCGCGCTTCTAGTCGGGCGTGGCGTATTCCGCCCTCACCCACTCCAGCGCTTCCTCCGCCGTTTTCAGCGTGCCTTCGAGCTGGCGCGATTGCACGGCTTCGAGGATTTCCGAAAAGCGCGGACCGGGCGCGAAGCCAATGGCCATCAGGTTTCGCCCGGTGATCAGCGGTTTCGGAATGAGCGGCTCGTTCGCGAACTCTTCGCGCTTGGCCTTTAGAAAAACGTAGTTGTCCAGCGCGCCGTGGCTGCTCGTGCAATCGACGCGATGCAGCTCCATTTCCTCCTCGAAATGCGGACGCGCCATGAAGCGTTTCAGCTTTGCCACCCGCATCTGCTGCACGTCCTTGAAGACCATGTGATTTGCCACGGCCTCGACCGTCGCCTCGATTTCCGCGCGCGTGAAACGCAGCCGCGACATCAGCGCCTCCGTCATCTCCGCGCCGAGTTTGTCGTGGCCGTTGAAACGGATGCGGCCCTCGGGATCGACGACGGAAGTCGGCGGTTTGCCGATGTCGTGAAAGAGCACCGACATCACGAGCGGCAGGGACACTTCGCGCGGCAGCAACTCGAGCATGATGCGCGTGTGAACGAACACATCGCCCTCGGGATGAAACTGCGGCGGCTGCTCGCAACCCTTGAGTCGCTCGATCTCCGGCAACACTTCCTTCATCAGCCCGCTCTCATCCAGCAGATCGAAACCGCGCACGCGATTCGGCGAGAGGAAGATTTTCACCAGCTCCTCGCGAATCCGCTCCGCGCTCACCTCGTGAATATGCGCCGCACTTTCCCGCACGGCTGCCCACGTCGCGGGCTCGATTTCAAATTCGAGCGTCGTCGCAAAACGAATCGCGCGCAGCAGCCGCAGCCGGTCTTCGCAAAAACGCGCGACGGGATCCCCGATGGCGCGCACGACGCGCGCCTCGATATCCCGGCGGCCATTCACATAGTCGAGCACCTCGCCGGTGAGCGGATCGAGGAACAGCCCGTTCATCGTGA
>JANLQB010000619.1:0-3475 GCA_031367565.1 Verrucomicrobiota bacterium | reverse complement strand
CGGTGCGCGCGTGGCTCCATCGTCCCTCCGGGACGGGTTCGCGTTTTATGCGGGGTTCCGGTGGTTCCCGCTCGCGGACTCGCTTTACCACCGGCTAATTTCCACAGCGCCTCCGGCGCATTCAGCAGGATGATCGCTGTCGTCTATCCTCCCGCCTCCTCAGTAGAACTGAGTAGATTACGGAATACTTGCCAGCCGAGAGCCCTGAGGTGCTCTAGATTTCTGGGCCAAGAGCTGACAGAATCGAAGACCCATGAACCTAGCACCCCGCAAACGATACACCCCCGAGTTCAAGGCGTAGGCCGTTGAGCTTCTGGGCACAGGCAAGCCTGTCTCCCAAGTCGCCGCAGAACTCTGCATCAGCAGCGACCTGCGGCGCGAAAACACCTTCCTGCGCCAGGAGAATGACCTTTTAAAAAAAGCCGCCGTCATCCTCGGCACCAGACTCCCGGTGAACTGCGGCAAATGATCGGCGAGATCCGAGCCTCCACCGGCGGTGGCATCCGTCAAATCTGCGCCAGCCTCCAAGTGCCTCGCTGCAGCTTCTACCACCGAGGAGGAGGAAGGGAATAGGGAGGCTGGAGGCTGGAGGCTGGAGGCCGGGCGAGCCACGGCCTCGCCCACGCCCACCCAGTGCGAGGATCGGCGACCGGATCGAGGCCATCTTCCAGCGCCGTCGCCGCCGCTACGGCTACCGGCGAATCGGCGAGGAACTTTCCGGGCACTCCTGCGTGCGGCCGGGATGCGCCAAAGCAGGTCCGCGCGCGCCAATCCCTATCACAACGCCTGGACCGAGTCCTTCATCGGCACCCTCAAAACCGAGATGCTGGCCGACGGCTCTTTCATCGCCCACGCCGATGCCCGCATCGAACTCTTCGCCTCCACCGAATCCTACTACAATACCCACCGAAAGCACTCCTCCCTCGGATACCAAACTCCCGCCTCTTTCGAGGCCCACATTAACTCCATCCACTAACCAAATGCTGGTCCAGAAATCCGTGGCATCTCAGCGAGCGACATTGCTGCGGTGCCCACGCCGAAAAAAGCGCGCCCGGACTCAGCGCACATGGGTGCCTACTTCGCGCGTGCGACCTGCAGGTGTGCGGAGTGATCGACTGGGCCACTCGGCGCCAGCGCGGCTACCGGGTGCGCTTGGAGATAGGCATCGACGTCTTTCGTGACGATCAGTTTGCCGTTCATGATCGCGAAGTGGCCGGGCACGGTGCAGACGTATTCGTATTCGCCTTCCTCGGTCGGCGCGGTGAATTTGAGCGTCTCTTTCTGGCCGGGCTCCACGAGTTTGGTCGCGGCGAGGATGTCTGGACTGTTCGGCAGGAAGGCGCGGCCTTGGCCGTCCAATTTATCGGGCGTCATGGTCGCGGAAGCGGTGCCGACTTTTTCCTTTGTGCCCGGTTTCACGATGACGAGGTTGTGTCCCATCGCGTCCATGTTTTCGAGGATGATCTCGAACGGCTTGCCCGCTTCAACGACAAGACGCGGCGTATCGTAGCGCATCTGCTCAAGAATCGTTTTCACGACGAAGACATTCACGCGCAGCTCTTTCAAAGCCTTGCGCGCGGTGGCGGCGGCATCGGGCGCGAGCAGCCCGGTGAGTTCATTCGCGACCTGCACGGTCTCGATGTAATCCTGCGCAGTGCGCGCGTCCGAGGGGATTTTGCCGGCCCAGGCGACGAGCGCGTTCACGGTCGGAGCGGCGAGTTCTTTTGACCACGCGGCGCGCGGCAATTGCATGATGGCCTGCGCGGCGGTCGGGGTCTGTTCGTTCTTTTTGATGAGATCGACCAGCGTGCCGAAGACGCTCTGCGGTTCCTTTCCGAGTGCGGTCACGGCGCGAATCGCGGCGCGACGCACCGAGCTTGCGGCGTCGCTCTGAAGCTCGATGCGCACGGAATCTTTCGGCGCGGCGATGCCCGCTTTTTTCAAAACCTCGTGCCGATCGCCGTCGAGCACGGTGAGGGTGAAGCCTTCGAGCCGGCTCACAAAAGCGCCGTTGTTTTCGCTGCGATTCCACACCGCGATGGCGGAGATGGGTTGCGCGGTTTTGAGATCGAGTTCCCACCACGGGTTATTTTCGTTTTCGACCGTGTGCGTCTCCGTGCCGGAGGCGAAGCTTCCATCGGTATGGCCATCCACCGCGCGTTGCGCGTCGCCGCTATGGGAAGTGCTGGACTGCTTCGCGACGCCGGAGCCCGCGATGTTTCGCCCGTCCACGAAGACCTGAACTTCCGCGAGGGTCAGCGTGCCTTTGCGAGGCAGTTCGATGCGGACGAAACGTCCATTCGCGGCCTTTGAACTTTGGATCGCGGCATCCATCGCGGGCGGCAGCGACGTGAGCAGCAGGTTCACTTTTTCAAATGCGGTCGAGCGCAGAGTCGGGTTCGGGACGCGGGGCAGCGCGTTGAGGAAATCGGTGAGCGCAGCGGGAGATTTCTGCGCTTCGTTCCACTGCGCGTCGATCGAGTTATCGGCAATGATCAACGCGGCTTGCGCGGAGTGGCGCACGACTTCGGCGGTGCTGCTCGTGGCGATTTTTTGCAGCGCATCGCGCGAAGCTTTTAGATCGCTCGCAGACTGCATCAGCACGATGCGGCAAAGATCTTCAGCCGCCTTTCCGCCTTTCGCGCCCAGGGGTTCGAGGATGCCGAGCAGCGCGGCGACTTGCGAAGTGTTCTTCGCTTTCGCCAGTTCGCCGAGCGCTTCGAGACGCTGTGGTTGCGTCACGTCGGGCCGTGTGAGCATCGCGGTGAAAACGACCGGAGATTTCGGCATCTTCGCGAGGTCGGCGGTGCCGACGTTTCCGAGGATGTATTCGATTCCCGCCGGGTTGTCCGCAGCGAGCGCCTTGCCTTCCGAGATCGCATTTTTCCACCACGGTTCGAGCTGCCGCATCGTTTCCTTGAGCGTGTAGTCGAGGTAGTAATCGGACGGTTGTTTCAGCGAAGTGAGCGCGACGTCGGCGGCTTCCCACTGGCGGAAGAAGCTCGCGGCGCGCACGGCGTGCAGGCGCACGCGCGGGTCGGCGTCTTCCGCGGCGATTTTCAAAAGGGCGAGCGCGTTCGGGACGCGGTCGTGCTGATAGCAGAGCACCTTCACGGCAGCGGCGCGGGCGCGCGGTTCCGGCGAAGCGAGCACTTGATTGAGCAGGTCGGGATCGACGGCGTTGTGCCATTGATGAACCCACAGCGCTTCCAGCCGGTGGTGCTCAAAGTTTTTGTCGTTTTTGTCGAGCGACGCGGCCCATTTTTTCGCGGCGGCGACGACTTCGGCGCTGTCGCGTTTGCCGAGTTCGACTTTCGCGAGCGTGCGCGTGTCGTCCTCGTTCACTTTCAAAACATCGAGCAACGCCGCAATCGGCTGCCCGTCGATTTTCGGCGGCGTGAGCAGTGGGCGACCCTTGTAAGTGATGCGGTAGATGCGGCCATGCTGATGATCGCGATTTGGATCGCGCAGGTGA
>JANLQB010000615.1:0-4980 GCA_031367565.1 Verrucomicrobiota bacterium | reverse complement strand
AAATTTCCGCGCGCGGAAGTTTGCAAAGCGCGCGGCAGCCGTGCTTCAATCCGCGCCCTTTCCCAAACTCAAACCCTCATCTTCACAGCACACTCATCATGGCAAAAAAACCACTCAACATCGGAATCGTCGGCTACGGCTTCATGGGCCGGACCCACGCAAATGCATATCACAACGCGGCGAAGTTTTTCGACACGCCGCTCGTCCCTGTCCTGAAGGCGGCGTGCGGTCGCGATGAGGCGAAGCTGAAGGCGTATGCGGACAATTGGGGCTTTGAATCGACGGAGACGGATTGGAAAAAGATGATCGCGCGGAAGGACATCGACGCGATCGACATCGTGACGCCGAATGATTCGCACGCGGAGATCGCGATTGCGGCGGCGAGGGCGGGGAAGATGGTGCTTTGCGAAAAGCCGCTCGCGCTGAATGGGCCGCAGGGTCTGAAAATGGTGGAGGCGATTGAGAAGGCGGGCGTGCCGAATACGGTGTGGTACAACTACCGCCGCGTGCCGGCAGTTTCGCTGGCGAAGCAGATCATCGACTCAGGCAAGCTCGGGAAGATTTTTCACTACCGCGCGAATTTCCTCCAGGACTGGACGATCAACGCCGATCTGCCGCAGGGCGGCGCGGGGCTCTGGCGGCTCGATGCGAAGGCGGCGGGCAGCGGGGTGACGGGCGATTTGCTGGCGCATTGCATCGACACGGCGGTGTGGCTGAACGGGCGCATTACCGACGTGAGCGCGATGACGGAGACGTTCATCAAGCAGCGCAAACACACGCTGACCGGCAAGGTCGAGCCAGTGAAGATCGACGACGCCTGCACGTTCATGGGCCACTTTGCGAATGGGTCGCTCGCGCTGTTTGAATCGACGCGTTACGCCCGCGGCCACAAGGCGCTCTATACGCTGGAGATCAATGGCGAGAATGCTTCGATCCGCTGGGATTTGCATGATCTGCACCGCCTCCAGTATTTCGACTACAGCGACGAAGGGAAAGTGCGCGGCTGGCGCAGCATCCACGTCACGGACAGCGATCAGCCTTACATGAAAAACTGGTGGGTGCCCGGCCTCCAGATTGGCTACGCGGAATCCTTCACGCACCAAGTCGCCGACTTCCTGATCGCCGCTGGAAACGGCAAGCCGTGTCCGCCGACTTTCCGCGACGCGCTGGAGACGCAATACATCTGCGACGCCGTGCTCGAATCCGCGAAGAAACACCAATGGATGAAAGTGAAGAGCGCCGCGAAGCCTGCGAAGTCCGCGAAAAAGAAGAGCAAGTAAGGCTCGCTCTCAAAATCGAATCACGAGAGGCGGGGAGGCTCAAAAGCTTTCCCGCCTCTTTCCGTTTTATTGGATGAGCGCCACTCCATGACGCACACCGACTTCTCACACTTCTTCTCCTGCGGAAACGATCGGAGTCGTCAGGCCTTTTTCGCTTTCGCTTTGGTCTTCGGACGGAACTCGACAACGAGTTGGCGCTCCGCTTCGACCCAATCGGAATGCGCGTCGCCTGGAAGCCCGAGTTTCCGGCGCTTTTCCGCGATGAAATACGCGCGGAGTGCGACATCATCCTGCGAATAGGACGCCGCTTTTTTTGGCAGAGCCGCCTTGGCCGCAGCGGGCTTTTTGGCGGTTGGTTTCTTCGCGACCGCCACTGGCGCGGTTTTCTTCTTGGTGGTTTTCGTTGGCATAATCTTCACGTCTATGGAGATGTGCCTGGGTGACGCCATAACGGCGTTGAGGAACTGAATTTCTTGTAGCGCGCGCGCTTCGGAAGCGGAAGATTTTTTTTCCGATGATCTGCGAATTCGCACCGCTGTCCGCTGCAGCGCGAACCGGGAGTGTGCTAAACGGCGTGGTCGCCGGTTTCAGAAGTCCGAATGCGGATAGCCTCCTCGATCGGGAGAATGAAGATTTTCCCGTCACCGATTTTCCCCGTCTTCGCGGCACCGACGATGGCTTTGATCGCGTCTTCCACCTGCGCATCCGGCACGACGATCTCGAGTTTTATCTTCGGCAGGAAATCGACCGTGTACTCGCTGCCCCGATAGATCTCGGTGTGCCCTTTTTGCCGCCCGAAACCTTTCACCTCGCTGGCCGTCATCCCGGTCACGCCGATTTCCGAAAGCGCCTGTTTCACTTGCTCGACTTTGAAAGGTTTGATGATGGCTTCGATTTTTTTCATTGGGGATCCCATTGCTATAAAAATGAGGACGAATGAGACAAGCGGGAAAACTCCGAGGGGCGAGCAGTTGCGCTTTGCGGCGGCTCTTCCCTACATTCCGCGCCGATGAACGTTTTCCACCGCGCGGCTCCCGCGCTTCGCCAAGCTGTCCTTACCGTGTGGGCGGTGTTTTGGCGGGCGGCTCGGAAGTATGACGAAACGGACGGCGAGCAGCGGGCGGCTTCGTTTTCCTACTACGCGTTTTTCGCGTTGTTTCCGCTGATCGTGTTGCTGATTTCGGTATCGACGAGCTTTCTCGGGAGCACGGAGTTGGCGACGAAGGAAATCACGGGATACGTGAGCCAGTATTTGCCGACTGAGACGACGGAATCTTTTCGGATTGATGAGACGATCAACGGCGTCGTGAAGTCGCGCCAAAGCGCGGGCTTCATCGCGTTCGGGGTGCTGGCGTGGACGGCGATCCGCTTTTTTTATGCGCTCGTCCACGGCGTGAATCGCGCATGGGGCACGAAGGAATACGCGTGGTGGAGGATGCCGATCAAAAATCTCGCGATGACGGCGATCCTTGCGAGCGCCTTGCTGGTCGGCATTCTCTCGCCGTTGGTACTGCGGCAGTTCGAGACGTTTTACTGGGCGCATTCGTGGGAAATCGGGCTCGATTTCTGGTTCGCGAACAACGTGTTCAATCTCATCCGTTTCCTCGTGCCGCCGCTCGTGCTCTTCTACGGATTCCTGATGCTTTACAAATTTGCACCACGCCGCCGGACGCAGTTTCGCGAGGTCTGGTTCTCGGCGCTTTTCGTGACGCTCGGCGTGGATGTGTTGCAGCGCATTTTCACGATCTACACGCGCAACATCACGAACTTTAACGCGCTCTACGGGACGTTCGGGGCCGTTATCGCACTGCTGTTTTGGATCTACCTCATTGGCTCGATCATTATTTTTGGCGCGTGTCTTTCCGCAGCGGAGTACGAGGTGAAGATGAGCCTCGCCGATCAGTCGGAGTCGAACTGGGCGAAGTGAGGATCAGCCGTAGCGGCCTTCGATGTAGTCGGCGGTCTTGGCGTGTTTGGGCGTGAGGAAAAGATCGGCGGTCTGCGCGTGCTCGATGAATTCGCCCATGAGCATGAAGATGCACTCGTCGCTCGCGCGGCGGGCTTGGGCCATGTTGTGCGTGACGATGACGATGGTGAATTTTCCGCGGAGCGAAAACATCAGCTCTTCGATCGCGCGGGTGCCTTCCACGTCGAGCGCGCTGCACGGTTCGTCCATCAGGATGACGCTCGGCTTCAGCGGGAGCAGGCGGGCGATGCAGAGTTTTTGTTGCTGTTCGAGTTGGAGACCGATGGCGCGGGCGTCGAGGCGATCTTTGAGGTCGTCCCACAGGCCAACGGTGGTGAGAGCGTTTTCGACGGCTTCGTCGAGTTCCGAGCGCGAGGGCTTTTTCTCGGAGTGCAGGCGGAGGCCGAAGACGACGTTTTCATACACGGAGATCGGCAGCGGATTTGGGCGCTGAAAAACCATGCCGACGGCTTTGCGCAACTCGATGAGCGACACGTCCGGGTCGTAGATATTTTTGTCGTGAATTTTTATTTCGCCGGTCGTTGTCACGTAGCCGTAACGCTCGTTCACACGATTAAAGCAGCGCAACAGCGTCGTTTTTCCGCACCCGCTCGGGCCGATGAGCGAAGTGATGATTCCGTGTTTGATGTCCACGGTGATGGATTTGAGCGCCTGGAATTTTGCATACCAGAGGCTGAGGTCGCGGGTGGTGATGGCGTGGTTGCCGTTCGTGCTCATCCGAAAATTCCGTTCACGTATTCGTAGGTCCGTTTGTCCTTCGTGTGGTCGCTGAAGATCACGTCCGTTTTGTCGCATTCGATGATGTCGCCATTCCAGAGGAACATCGTACGGTCGGCGAGGCGGCGGGCTTGCTGGGTCAGGTTGGTGACGAGGATGATCGTCATTTTTTGACGCAGGACTTTCAGCACGTCTTCGATGCGCATCGTGGTCACCGGGTCGATGGCGATGCTGAATTCATCGAGGCACAAAATCTCGGGCTCGTGGGAAAGGGCGCGGGCGATGGTGAGGCGTTGCTGCTGGCCGCCGGAGAGTTTGGTGCCGAGCGAGTCGAGGCGGTCTTTCACTTCTTCCCAGAGCGCGGCTTGCGTGAGGCAGCGTTCGACGAGTTCGTCGAGGACGGCTTTGCTTTTTATGCCGACGGAGCGCGGGGCAAACGCGACGTTTTCGTAGATGGAAAGCGGGAGGCCGACGGGCAGGGGAGCGACCATGCCGATCTTGCGGCGCAGTCCGTAAACGTCGCGGACCTTCTGCACGTCTTCGCCATCGACTTTGATCGTGCCTTCGATGCGCGTGCCGACGGTGAATTCCAGCGTGCGATTGATCGCGCGCAGCAGCGTGGTTTTGCCGGATTGCGCGGGGCCGATGATGCCGAAGATTTCGTTCGGCTCGATGTGGAAGGTGATGCCGTGGTGGACTTCCTTCGCGCCGTAGAAAGTGCGGAGATTTTCGACGCTGATTTTGTGGCCGTTGGGGTTGCTCATGGCGTTACCATTTCTTCCGGCTGCGCAGCCATGAGCGGAAAAGGATGGCGGTGAGATTGACGAGGAGGACGAACGCGAGCAGCACCGTGGCGATCGCGAAGGGCAGCGCGTGCGGGGCGTTCGTGACCTGGGTGGTGACGGTGAAGAGGTGCATGGAGAGCGCCATGCACTGGTCGCCGAGGCCGTAGGCGAAGATGTTTCCTTCCTCGATTTTCCGATAAAAAACCGCGCC
>JANLQB010000631.1:0-8444 GCA_031367565.1 Verrucomicrobiota bacterium | reverse complement strand
ACCATGTCCACGGCGGGCACGTCCACGCCTTCGGTGAGGCAGCGGGCATTGGAGATGACCGCGCGCGGGGCGGCGCGAAACTCGCGCATGATGCCGTTGCGTTCGGACATCGGCATGGCGCCATTGACATGAAACGCGGCGAAGCCGGGACGATGGTTGCCGATGCCAGCGGCGCCACCGCCCGTGAACGCCGCCGCGCTGGCGACGGAGCGAAGGAAGGTGAAGAATTTGCCGGTGCCGTGCTCCGCGACCGCGGCTTGCAGGGCAAGCTGGCTGGCGACGTGTCGCGCCTGGACGGCATCGCCTTGCACGAGGACTTCGCCGTGACGCAGGAGGTGGTCATTCACCATGCCGGAAGTGACCACGGAGATGATGACCCGGTAGTGGCAGATGATGCCGCGGCGGGCGGCTTCGGCGAACGTGAGTTGGTGCGCGACGGGGCCGTAGATTTCCGGCGCATCCATGGAATAGACGAGCCGGGCGTCGCCTTCCCGGTCGCGCCGGCGGAGATCGTAATGGCGCGGGGTGGCGGTGAGGAAGAGCCGCTTTTTGATCGCGAGATTTTTGTCGCTGAGGGCAAAGCCGAAGTGGACGCCTTCGCGCCCGGCGGTCTTGTGGGCCTCGTCGAAGATCGCGAGGTCGAAGGACTCGCCCGGCTTCATTCCCTCGGCGACCTTGTGTGCCGACTGGTAGGTGGAGAAGACGAGCTTCACGCCGTCGAACTCGGCGGCGAGAAATGCACGGACTTGCGCGCTGTCGGTGGTGACGGGGAAATCGAGGTCGCTGGAGCGCAGGATGATTTCGTCGCTGCCCGATTTCACGGCGGGGTCGGAGCAGACGCAGAGATGCGCCAGCGCGGGCCATGAAGTTTCGCGCGACCACTCGTGCAACATCTGGCCGAGCAGGGCGAGCGAGGGAACGAGGACGAGGATGCTCCGCACGTCCATGCGCTCCGCCGCCCATAAGGCGACGAGGGTCTTGCCGGTGCCGCAGGCCATGAGCGCGGTGGCGCGATCCTGTTCGCGGAGCGCGGCGAGGATGTTGGCGAGGGCCTCGGCTTGATGCGGGAGCGGGGTCTTGCGCTGCTGCCTGATTTTTTTGCCAGCGAGCCATGTGTGAATCGCCGCAAAGTCCCGCGGTTCGAGTTTGTCGAGATCGTTGCCGGTGATGGCATAGAAGGCGGTGCGTTCTTTCACCACATCGGCAAAGCGGTCGCAGTTGGTGATGAGCGCGCGCCGCTCAACCCGATCCGCCTGGCCGATGAAATTGGAAAGCTCGTCCCAGGTGAGCGACGGGCGGCCCGTGCGAAATTTCACCTGATAGGCGTGATGCCCGCCGAGCTGCGTTTCAAAGACGCCGTCCACGCCCTTGTCACCAATGGTCAAAGCCAGCCGCTTGCGCAGCGATGGCGGGACACTTGCGCCCGGCCAGACCTGCTTCGCCTTCTCGACGGCCACCCTGGCGAGATACGCCTCGGCGAAAACTTCAAAGGCCTCGCCGCGCTCCTGCACGGTCGCGAGCGCGCTGATGCGGGCTTCCAACTCGCGGAAGCATTTTACGCCGTCGAAAATCCCGCGCTGCAAATACGACGGCGCTTTCGGATGCGTGGGAGAGGTCATTTTCTGCACGGGAGCGAATCATGTTTTGCTTTCGCCGACTTCACAAATACGCGAACCCGGCACGTTATTCGGTCTGAAAACACACCGCACGAGACTGGTAGTATTGATCCACGCCCCGCCGCCGATTGCGCAAGAGTCATCATCCGTTGCGTTGCCGCGCGCTGCGTTGGGTGTTACACATTGGGTGTGACTGTTCCCGAACCCGGCACACTTTCCGAAAAACTCTCGCAGTCGCAGATTCTGCGCGACTACGAGCGCGCATTTTCCGAGGCGACCGGGATGCCGTTGAAATTCGCGCCCGTGGGAAAGAAACGTCCGGGGATGCGCGGGAGTCTCGCGACGAATCCTTTTTGCACGCACATGACTGAGACCGAGCCGGGCTGCCGCATGTGCGTGGAAATGCAGGAGCAACTCGCGGCGTCAGGCATCGACGGCGGCACGCAGTCGGCGATGTGCGTCGCGGGTCTCACGGATTCCGCCGTGCCCGTGCGGGTCGGGGAGAAGGTGCTGGGCTATCTTCAGACAGGTCAGGTGGCGCTGAAAAAACTGACGCACGCGGACTTTCGCCGCGTCACCGCGTTTCTAAAAAAGGGAGGGGCCGATGGGGATTGGGAGACGCTGGAGCAGGCGTATTTCGACACGCGCCTGATCGAGCGAAAACAGTACGACGCCGCGCTGCGCCTGCTCGAAGTCTTCGCGCAACACCTCTCGTTTGCCGCCGAACAAATCGCCACGCAGCAGGCGCACGCCGAGCCGCCGCTGGTGCAGCGCGCCCGCGAGTTCATCGAAGAGCATCAGGGCGAAGACATCGGCCTGAGCGACGTGGCGCGCGCGGTTCACACGAGCACGTTCCACTTTTGCAAGATGTTCAAGAAGGCCACGGGCCTGACTTTCACGCACTACCTCTCGCTCGTGCGGGTGGCGAAGGCGAAGAAGCAGCTCGCGAATCCGCAGCTCCGCATTTCAGAAATCGCCTACGAAGCGGGCTTCAATTCGCTGACGCATTTCAACCGCATGTTCCGCAAGCTCGCCGGTGAATCGCCCACGGCTTTCCGCAGTCGCGTCGTCGGGCTTACGCAGGCGTAGCGACGCGGCGCGCGGCGGAGCTTTTGCTTACAGCCCCGTGGGATGGTCGATGAACTCCCACGGCACGCGAAACTTTGCCGCCATATGCGCGGCGAGGGCTTTTACGCCGAAGGTTTCGGTGGCGTAGTGGCCGCCGTAGAAAACGTTCACGCCGAGTTCTTCGGCGCGGGCGGCTTTTATTTTGCGGCGGACGGGGCCGACGAGCGGCTGCACTCCGCTCCAGAAAAGGCCGTGATGCACGAGGAGGAGCGAGACGCCGCTCGCGAGGGCTTCGGCGATGACGGCTTCGCAGGCATCGACGACGGCGGCGACTTTTAACACCGCTTCCCTATTGAGAAAATACCATCAACATTTGGCGCCAGCGTTTACTGAGACCAGCAGCCAGCCGCGTCCGATGAGGGAGAGCGCCTCGCGCAACTCTTCCGCGCTCGCACTCACTCGGGCGCGGGCGTGGGCCCGCGGCGGCGGTTGGCGAGCAGGCCGCGTTTGGGGGCGAAGACTAGCGCGAGGACGAAGAGAAAGGCTTGCACGAGGACGATGCAGGAGCCGGTGGAGCCGTTGATGAAGAAGCTCACATAGACGCCGGTGAGGCTGGAGAAGACGGCGCTGGCGACGGCGATCCATTGCATCCGCGAAAAGCGGTCGGCGAGCAGGAAGCCGATGCAGCCGGGGGTGACGAGCATGGCGATGACGAGGATGATTCCCACGGCCTGGAGCGACGCGACGATGGTGAGCGCGAGGAGCGAGAGCATGGTGTAATTCAGCACGGTGGTATTCAGCCCGACGCTGCGCGCCTGGAGCGGATCGAAACAAAAAAGCAGCAGGTCTTTGCGTAGCAGCAGCGTGATGAGCAGCGTGGTGCCGCCGATGCCCGCGGTCTGGATGATCTGCGCGCGCGGGATGCCGAGGAGGCTGCCGAAGAGGATGTGATTGAGATGCTGGTCGCTGTCGATTTTCGTAAAAAGCACGAGTCCGAGCGCAAAGAGGCCGGTGAAAACGACGCCCATGACGGTGTCCTCTTTCACGCGGCTGTGGCTTTTGATGAAGCCGGTGCCGACGGCGCAGAGGAGCCCGGAAAAAAACGCGCCAATGGGCAGCGGAATGCCCGCAGCGTAGGCCAGCACAATGCCGGGGAGCACGGCGTGCGAGATGGCATCGCCCATAAGCGACCAGCCTTTGAGCACGAGGAAGCAGGAGAAAACGGCGCAGACGGTGCCGACGAGCGCGCCGATGGCGAACGCGTTGAGCATAAAGTCGAACTGGAAAGGGGAGAGCCAGTTCATGCGAGGGCGAGGCGGCGTTTGGCGCGGCTGGCGAGCAGGCCGTGTTTCGGTGCGAAGACGAGCGTGATGAGGAAGAGTAGCGTTTGCAAAACGACGATGCAGCCGCCGGTGGAGCCATCGAGAAAGTAGCTGCCGTACGCGCCGAGGAAACTCGTGGTGACGCCGATCGTGCCGGCGATGCCGAGCATCCGGCTGAAGCGATCGGTGAGCAGGTAGGCGGTCGCGCCGGGCGTGACGAGCGTGGCGACGACGAGACATGCGCCGACGGTTTGCATCGAGGCAACCGCAGTCGCGGCGAGCAGGGTGAGGAGCGTGAAATGGAGGAGCATCGGACTGAGGCCGAGGGTGCGCGCTTGATTCGGATCGAAGCAGAAAAGGACGAGGTCTTTCCATTTCAGCGCGAGGACGAGGAGCGTGACGGCGGAGATGATCGCGACCTGAATCACGTCGGGATCGGAGATGCCGAGGATATTCCCAAAGACGATCGTGCGCAGGCTGAGGCCTGCGGGGAAGAGCGAGATGAGCAGCACGCCGAGCGCGAAGAAGGTGGTGAAGACCACGCCGATCACGGCGTCCTCGCGGAGATTCGTGCGCGCTTTCACAAAGCCCATGCCGAGCGCGGCGAGGAGGCCGGAAATGAAAGCGCCGAGCGCGAAGGGCGCGCCGAGCAGGTAGGCGATCGTGACGCCCGGCACGACGGCGTGGGAGAGCGCATCGCCCATGAGCGACCAGCCTTTCATCGTGACGAAGCACGAGAGCAGGCCGCACACGCCGCCGATCAGCGCGCTCACCCACATGGCTTTGAGCATGTAGTCGTAGTGAAACGGGACGAGCAGTTCCTCAATCATCCTCGTCGTCCTCGGCCCGCTTTTTTACGATCTCCGCGTGATCGGCGCGTTTGCTGAATTCGAGGTGCCCATCCTTGCCGAAAACGAGCGGTCGCTCTTCGTCGGTGAGCACCGTGACGGTGCGGCCGTCGTGCTTTTGCACGGTGGATTCGTCGAAGCGGAAATGCCGGAGCGTGCCGCCGAAGGCCCGCGTGAGATTGGCTTCGGTAAAGACTTCCGCGACCGAACCGAAGGCGAGCACCGTGCGATTGATGATGACGGCTTCGTCGCAAAATTCGGGCACGGAGCCAAGGTCGTGCGTGGAGACGAGGATGATGTGGCCGAGGTCGCGCAGCTCCCGGAGGAGCGCGATGATCGCGGCCTCGGTCTTCACGTCCACGCCGGTGAAGGGCTCGTCGAGCAGGATCACGCGGCCCTGTTGTGCGAGCGCGCGGGCGAGGAAAACGCGCTTCTTTTGCCCGCCGCTCAGTTCGCCGATTTGCCGGTCGCGAAAGTCCCACATCTGCACGCGGCGCAAACTTTCCTCGGCAATCTGTTTGTCCCCGGTGCGTGGCATGCGCAGGAAATTCATGTAGCCGTAGCGGCCCATGAGCACCACGTCCCACACGCTCACGGGGAAGCTCCAATCGACCTCTTCGGCCTGGGGCACGTAGGCGACCCAGTTCCGCTTTTGCGCCGTGCGGATCGGCTCGCCGCCCACGCGCACGCGGCCTTTCGCCGGCGTGAGAAAACCCATGATCGCTTTGAAGAGCGTAGATTTCCCGCTGCCATTGATGCCGACGAGCGCGCAGATCGTGCCGCTTTCCAGACGAAAACTCGCGTCGTGAATGGCGACGTTGCCGTTGTTGTAAGTGACCGTCACGTCCTCCACGGAAACGTCGATCGCCGGCGCGACAGGTTCGCTCATTGGCCGAGGAATCCTTTCACGATGGTCTGTGCGTTGTATTCCAGCAGCTTCAGATAAGTCGGGGCGGGGCCATCGGCGGGCGTGAGCGAATCGACGTAGAGCACCCCGCCGAAGTGCGCGCCGGTTTCCTTCGCGACTTGGCGCATCGGTTTGTCGCTGATCGTGCTCTCGCTAAAAACGACGGGGATTTTATTTTGCCGCACCGCGTCCATCACTTTGCGCACCTGCTTCGGCGTGCCTTCCTCGTCGGCATTCACGGGCCAGAGGTAGAGTTCCTTCATGCCGTAGTTGCGGATGAGGTAGGAAAACGCGCCTTCGCTGCTGACCAGCCACCGCTGTGCTTCCGGGATTTCCGCGAGCTTCGCGCGGATCGGTTCGTCGATGGCTTTCAGCTTCGCGGTGTAAGCGGCGGCATTCGCGTCGTAGATCGCGGCGTTCGCGGGATCGAGTTTCCCGAGCGCCTGGCGGATGTTTTCCACGTAGATGATCGCGTTCGCCGGAGACATCCAGCTATGCGGATTCGGCTTGCCGTTGTAAGGCCCCTCGGAAATTCCCATCGGCACGATCCCCTCGGTCAGCACCGCGCCCGGCACGTTCTTGATGTTGCCGAAAAATTTCTCGAACCAGCGTTCCAGCCCGAGCCCGTTCCAGAGCACGAGATCGGCGGATTGCGCCTTCACGATGTCGAGCGGTGTCGGCTCGTATTCGTGAATCTCCGCGCCCGGTTTGGTGATCGACTCCACGATCGCCGCGGTGCCCGCGACATTTTGCGCGATGTCCTGGATGATGGTGAACGTGGTGACGATGCGTTTCGGTTTCGCGGCGGCGTGGCCGGGGAGCGTGAAGAGCGCGCACGCGGCGAGGAGAGCGGTGAATTTCATGGTAATCATTTTAGAAGCGGATGGAAAATCCGGCGAAGGGATTGAAGTCCGGCGCGGCCTCGGTGACACCGAAGTTGCAGCCGAAATCGAGCACGGCGTTCTCGCTTAGCGCGTACGTGAAGCCGACATCGACCTGCCCGATCCAGTCGAAGCCCGGCGCGTTGCCGACCACGCTGAAGAACTCGACGTAACCGCCCAGCTTTCCCGCGATGGCGTGGCTGGCGGTGATCGAATTGACGAACTCGGTGTCGTAGCCGCCGCCGTCGTCGTGGACGAAATCGAACTCAGTCATCAGCGTCGTGCTCCAGCCAGCGGGCAGTTCGATGGTGAGAGGGATGATGACGCCGCCCTCCGTCTTGCCATTCCGCAGGCCGGAGGCGGGCAGCGGCCATTTCACAAACGGCATGATCGCCAGCGCCGTCGGTCCGCCGTCATTCCCCCACACGTTGATCTTCAGCCGCGTCTGCATATCGCCGAAGCCCGAGGCGTTTTCCACCGCGCCGGACCGGTGATCCTCCACGCGCGTGTTTACGTAAGGATCGAGTACGAACTGGATGTCCACGTTGTTTAGCAAGCCCACCTTGAGATTCACCGAGCCGAAGTTCCGCGCGCGAGTCCACACCTTCCCGCCGTCGGAGCGATCGGTGTCGAAGGTGGCGTTGGCGAAATCCATCTCCACCTGAAAGTGCCCCGCATCGACGGTGTAGGGCGACTCCGTCTGATCCGGCCGATCGGTGCTCATCTCACGCATCAGGGCCGCGGGTGTCGGGCGGAAAAGCGTGTACCCAGTCTTGTCGGGCGCGACGTTTCCCGCCTTCGGCCCCGCCAGCAACCGCGCGGAACCCAGCGCGAGCAGGACGGGAAAAATGTATTTCATGGCTCCTAAAAAACACGGGAGCCGACCGCACGCAACGATAAAGTTAGTCTAACCTAACTTTCTTTTTCTAATCAAAACCCGGCGGTGCCGCTCCGCTCACAATCCCGTCGGGTGGTCGATAAACTCCCACGGCACGCGGAACTTTTTCGCAACCTGCGCCGCGAGCGCCTTCACGCCGAAGGTTTCCGTGGCGTAATGCCCGGCGTAGAAAACGTTCACGCCCAGCTCTTCCGCGAGCGTGTAGCTGTGGTGAGGACCTTCGCCGGTGATGAAGGTATCCACGCCTTCCGCTGCCGCCCGCGCGACTTCGCCACCCGCGCCGCCGGTCACGATGCCGATGCGCGCGGTTTTTGCGGGGCCGCCGGGCGCGAGGTGCGGGGCGCTGCCGAGCGTGCGTTCGAGGCGGCGCGCGAGTTCTTCGAGTGAAAGCGTCGCCTTGGTTTGCACGCCGATGGGCTGGCCTTTCATTTCCATGAATGGCTCGCAACGCTTGAAACCAAGCGCCTTCGCGAGGAGTGCGTTGTTGCCGAGCGCGGGGTGAAGATCGAGCGGGAGATGCGAGCTGTAGATGGCGAGATCGGCGTCGAGGGCGGCTTTCACTTTGCGGCGGACGGGGCCGACGAGCGGCTGCACTCCGCTCCAGAAAAGGCCGTGATGCACAAGGAGGAGCGAGACGCCGCTCGCGATGGCTTCGGCGATGACGGCTTCGCAGGCATCGACGGCGGCGGCGACTTTTAACACCTTGCCGGAGTTTTCGATTTGCAGGCCATTCCATGCGCCGGGGTAGTCGGTGATTTCGGCAGTGCGCAGGGTGCGATCTAGATGGCGGACGATGGTGTTGAGGTCGGGCATGGCTATTGGAGCGAGGAGACGAAGGCGAGGAGGTCGGCGGCTTCTTGCACGGTGAGGCTTTGCAGGAGGCCTTCGGGCATGAGTGAAATGG
>JANLQB010000627.1:0-1830 GCA_031367565.1 Verrucomicrobiota bacterium | reverse complement strand
GCGCGGGCGCTCGCGAACAATCCGAAGGTGCTCATCATGGACGAGCCGTTCGGCGTGCTCGACGCGTTGGCGCGCGGCAAGATGCAGAGCTATCTGCGGCAAATCTGGAAGCGCGTGGAGGTGACGATCCTCTTCATCACGCATGATCTCGACGACCTCATTTACACGCCATCCGGCGACGATGAGGAAGAAGTCGAGAAGCTGCCCGTGATCAAAATGATCGATGTGGGCGATGACGTGGAATAATGCGCGATTCGCTAAAAAGAATTGGTCCTCCGGCCCGACGCTTCCTAGTCTCCGCGCCAACCCAAATCGTCGCATGAAAAACACCTCCATCCGCAACCTCCTGCCCGCCATCGCGGCTGCCGCCGTCCTCTCGCCCGCCATCGCATCGGGGCATCCCGGCCATTCCGTCCTCGATTTCACGGCTGGTTCGCCGCACGCCGGGCACGAATCCGAAATCGGCACGCTGCTCATCGCGACCGCATTGACCGTCGCGCTCTTTGCCGGTGCGCGCTGGCTCGCTGGCCGCCGTCGCTAATGCCCCTCTCGCCGCGCGAGTAGGAAAAACTCCTCGTCGTGGTCGCCGCAGACCTCGACCGCCGTCGGCTGGCACGCGGCCTGAAGCTGAATAATCCCGAATCGATCGCGATCATCACCTTCGAGATTTTTGAAGGTGCGCGCGGTGGCAAGAGGGTCGCGGAGTTGATGAGCTTTGGGACGACAATTTTGAAAATGGCCGACGTGATGGAAGGCGTCGCCGAGATGATCCACGAGGTACCGGCCGAGGCGACGTTTCCCGACGGCACGAAGCTCGTTACCGTTGCACAATCCGATCCGATGATTCCCGGAGCAATCATTCCCGCCGCCGCGACCGAAATCGACGGCAACGCCGGGCTCGAAACCAAAGTGCCCGCCGTCGCCAACACCGGCGACGGGCGCATCCTCGCCGGCGAGCCCGCGACCGTGCTGCCGATGGCACAGCGGTGTTTTCTTTTTTAGTCGCCGAACTCGCGTCAGGGCCGGGTGATTTCCACGCGATAGAACTTTTTTCCGCCAGCCGCGTTGAGATCCGTCACGGTGCGCTCGGTGCCGTTGTCGGTTTGTGAACTGGAGACGAGTGGCAGCCATGCGTCTCCGAGGGTCAACCGGCTTTGCACCACGTAGGTGCGGCCATCGAGGCGCGGGCTGAAGACGACTTTTTTCCCCGCGGGCTGACCGGGGACGGGCGCGATGCTCATGTGGAAAGTGGACGCGGGATCGTTCGGCGCGAGCCCGGCGGTGAATTCGAATGCGTTCGTCTCGCCGTCGCCATCGGGATCGAGCGCGGGCGCGGCGAATGGATTGTTTTGGCCAAAAAATTGCACCTGCCAGTCGTCGCCGAGACCATCGCCGGCATACGCGCCAAAATTGTCGGGGATCGTGTCGAGCACGGTGAAATTCAGCGAGCCGGTGAAGCCGCCGAATGTTCCCTGCACGGTGGCGGAAGTGTTTTCAAAAACGAGCCCGGCGGTGGCGAGGCCGGTCGCGGAGACATCGGGGATCGGCCCGCTGGTGGTGGCCCACGCGACCGCGCCGGGACTGAGCGCGAGGAAGGTTGAGTCGTCGAGTGTTTGCCACGCGGCGAGTTGCAGCGTGGCGGCTTCGTCCACGGCGGGCGCGGCAGAATTCACCGCCAAGCCGGTCACTTCGTAGAGCTGGGCGATGTATCCCGATTTCACCATCCCGGCCAGTGCGGCGGTGGTGGAGATCCCGGCGATCGGGCTCGCACTCCCGGCGTTTGAGTAGTTCGCGCTCACCGCGCGCAGTCCGCCGCCATCGGTCGTTTCC
>JANLQB010000608.1:0-8259 GCA_031367565.1 Verrucomicrobiota bacterium | reverse complement strand
GCTTTTGCAGCACTACCAAAAGCCCATGACGCAAACGAAAGCCGCGCCGTACTGGGCAGTGACGCAGGAAGGTGAAAGCGTCGTCACAGTCGATTTTCAGGAGGCACAGGCAAAACGGTGACAAACGGTGACAACTTTTTCCGTAAAACCGTGCGGATTGAAACAATCCCATCGCGCGAATGGACCTACTCAATACCGCACGCTCTCCTATGGGAATCCGCACATTCATCAAAAAGTGAATGGCGGAGCCTACGGGGCTCGAACCCGCAACCTCCGCCGTGACAGGGCGGCGCTCTGACCAATTGAGCTAAGGCTCCTTTGAAGGAGGCGCGGACGTTAGTGCCCGTCTTGAAAGGCGGCAATAGATTTTTCGCGGAAATTTTGCACCCGCCTCGCGGTTCAGTTAGTAACGCTCTCGATGGAACTCCAATATGATGTCGCGATCATCGGCGGCGCCTTTTCAGGCGCGGCTACTGCGGTGCTTTTGAAGCGGCGGAATCCAGCCTGGCGCGTGGTCATCGTGGAGAAAGCGGCGGAGTTTGATCGTAAGGTGGGTGAATCGACGACCGAGGTGAGTTCGTGTTTTCTCACGCGCGTGCTCGGGCTCTCGTCGCATCTCGCGCATCAGCAATTACCGAAGCAGGGCCTGCGCATGTGGTTCACGCGGACGCCGGAGGATGCGTTTGAGGACAATGTGGAGATCGGCGCGATGTATAATTCGCGGCTTTCAGGTTTTCAGGTGGATCGCGCGACGCTGGATGAGCATGTCCTTTCGCTTGCGGTCGCGGCGGGGTGCGAATTGTGGCGGCCCGCGAAATTGCAAGAGATCGAACTGGGCGGGGCGGGGCGAAATTCGCTGACGGTGCGGATGGGCGAAGAGACGCGCACTTTGCACGCGAAGTGGGTCGTGGATGCGAGCGGGCGCGCGGCCGTGATTTCGCGGAAGCTCGGGGAGCTGAAGACGCTTTCGGAACATCCGGTGAATGCGCTTTGGGCTCGGTTTACGGGCGTGAAAGATTGGGACGGCGCGGAAATCCGGGCGCGTTTTCCCAAGTGGGCGGAGGCAACCAAGACGGCGCGCGGGCTGGCGACGAATCATCTCATGGGGAACGGCTGGTGGTGCTGGATCATTCCGCTGAAGGGCGGCGATACGAGCATCGGGCTGGTCTATGACACGCGCATTTTCCAGCCGGCGACGGGCGCGACGATCGGCGAGCGAATGAAGACGCACTTCCAAACGCATCCGGTCGGGCGTGAGATGCTCGGCGAGGCAGTTCCTATCGCCGGTGATCAGCGGGCGTTTTCCTCGCTGCCGTATGCGTGCGAGCGGATCGCGGGGGATGGCTGGGTGCTGGCGGGCGATGCGGCGGGGTTTATTGATCCGCTTTACAGTCCTGGTTTGGATTTTTGTTCGTTCACTGCGCAGGGCGCACAGTCACTAGTAGCGCGGGCCCTGGAGGGCGAGGAAATGACGATGGAAATCGACGGTTACAACACGCGCTTCGCGTTCTGTTTCCGGTCGTGGTTCGATGGCATTTATCGCGACAAATATTTCTACATGGGCGACGCCGAATTGATGACCGCCGCGTGGCTGCTCGACATCGCGAGCTATCACCTCGGGCCGGTGCGGCAGGTCTATTCCGATCCCGCCACGCAGTTCGCGCGATTTCCGTTCGATGGTGTGCCGGGGAGAGTCGTGGCGAACGTGATGCGTTTTTACAACGCCCGGCTCGCGCATCTCGGGCGGCGAAAAATCGCGGCTGGCGTCTTCGGCAACCGGAATACCAAAAGCCGCGTGCTCGTCGGCGGCTTCCTGCCCGATGCGAGCGTGCTGCGGCTGTTGCTGCGCGGGATGGCGCGCTGGCTGCGCGCGGAATGGCGCAATCTTTTCCTCACGCCGCGCCCGCATCCCGGCGAAATCCCCGCCATCACCGCAGCTCCACAAAGGACATAGCGGCTGGAAGCTCGCCGCTCCTCTACGCGCAACCTCATTTCCCCCCGGTCACGATGAATTGTCGGCCAGCGCGGCTTTCGCACTCTCGCTATCTTCTCGAACTGGCGGACTGTTTAAGACTTCTTTTGAAATTCATCTCCCGTTTTCTCCCGCTCATCATCGCCGCCACCGCTTTTGGGGCTGATTCGATCGTCGTTACGAATCCGAGCTTTCAGGCGGATAATTTCCCCATTTTTCCCGGCTACCGCGGCGGGGGAAATCCAGCGGCGATCACGGGCTGGATCGGCAGCGGCGGAATCAACGGGAGCGACCTCGGCGGGATCAACGGGAGCGACCTCGGCGCGGGCGTGCCATTTGCCGACAATGGCGCGATGCCCGATGGAACGCGCGTCGCATTCATCCAGGGCGCGGGCTCGCTTTCGCAGACGCTCAGTGGGTTCACGATCGGCGGACGCTATTGGGCGCAGGTGTGGATGAATGCGCGCAATTGCTGTGGCGATCAGCCGCAAATCACCGTCTCGCTCGGCGGGCAAACCTTGCTGCCCCTCACGCAGCTTTCGCCGGTCGGCGGCACCTCGCCTTACTATCTCGCAAATTTCGCGTGGACGGCCAACGCGACTTCCGCACTGCTTTCCATCACTTCGCAAGCGGCGGCGGGTGGCGATGCCTCGGCGGTGTTCGATGCGGTTGCGGTCATCAAGCGCGGGACGAGCGAAGTCGTGATTGCGAATCCGAGCTTTGAAGCGAGCGGGCAGAACATCACAGCGCCAGGTTATCTCGCGAATGTGGCCGGATGGACGGTGATCGGGAACGGCGGGCAAACGGGAATCAATTCGGCTGGCGGAACGTTTTTCGACAACGGCATCGCGCCCGATGGGAGCAATGTGCTTTTCCTGCAAAATACGAACGCCGCGCAGCCGATCGGCCTCCAGCAAAGCGTCGCGGGTCTCGTGTCGGGTCAGACTTACCGGCTCACGCTGCGCTACAATTCGCGCAACGCGGGCAGCGACGCGCGGTTGCGCGTGAGCCTCGACGGGCAGACCGCGCTCGACTCGATCGTGACTCCCGTCGGAGCCGGGCAGCCATTTTCCACGCTGACTTTCGACTTCACCGCGAGCGGTGAAACTGCGCTGTTGAAAATCGAAAGCCTCGGCAACGGCGCGGACTCGACGGCGCTCGTGGATAGCGTCTCGCTCGCCACCTTAGGGGCGGTGGTCACGCCGCCGCTCGCACTCCCCTCACCCGGTGCGCCCGGCAGCGCGGGCGGGCTGGTGACGTTTAATGAAATCCAATACAATCCCGCCGCGGTCGGAGCCCCGGAGTGGGTGGAAATCGTGAATCAATGCGCGGTGCGGATCGACCTCAGTGGATGGCAAATCACCGGCGGCATCGCGTTCACATTTGCGGACGGCGCGTTCATCGAGCCGGGCGCGTTTCTGGTCGTATCCAGCATCGCGGGGAATCCGGCGGGCGCGTTCGGGCCATTTTCGGGACACCTCGATGGATCAGGCGACACCGTGCGCCTGCGCACCCGGCAGGGCTGGGAAATGGATAGCGTGAGCTATAGCGTGAGCGGCAGTTGGCCGAGCGCGCCGGATGGAACGGGGCCGACTTTGTCGAAACGCGCGCCGAGTCTCGCGAGTGATGCCGCGTCGAGTTGGGCGGCGAGCACGCTGGCTGGCGGCACGCCGGGCGCGGTGAACTTCGGCTCGGCTCCCCTGCTCTCGGTGCCCACCGCGCATGTCGCGGGCAGCGTCGTAATCAACGAGATTTTCTACCGTGCGCGGCCCACCTACGCCGATCCGTTCAACGCGATCACCTACGCGGAAAATCCCGCCGAATGGATCGAACTCCACAACCGCACCGGCGCGCTGGTGGACCTCAGTGGATGGAAATTCGGCGCGGGCATCAGCTTCACTTTTCCCGCGGGGACGACTCTCGCTGCGGGCGGTTTTCTCGTCGTAAATCAGACGCAATTTTCCGGCACGCTCTCGAACAATGGAGAAGCGATCGAGCTTCTCGATGGCGCGAATGGGCTCGTGGATCGCGTCCATTATCGCGCGCGCGGACGCTGGCCTGTTTACGCGAATGGCGGCGGCGCATCGCTCGAACTCATCGACCCGGATGCCGACAACACCGAGCCGGAATCGTGGGCCGCGAGCGATGAGAGCGCGAAGATGGCCTGGCAAAGTTACAGCTACACGGCGCTCGGAGCGGAGCCGCCGGGCTCGAACAATCCGAGCGACTGGCACGAGTTCCTGCTTGGTTTGCTCGATGCGGGCGAAGTGCTCATCGACGACGTTTCGGTGCGCGAAGACCCGACCGGCGCGAACGTACAGGTGATCCAGAATGGTACCTTCGAGAGCGACACGATCGGACAGCCGCCGCAAAAATGGCGCTGCCTCGGGACGCACAAAAACAGCGTCGTCGTGCAAGATCCGACCGGCCCCGGCAAGGTGCTCAGAGTCGTCGCCACTGACGGCATCGAGCACACTTACAATAACTGCTCGAGCACGCTCGTCGGCAATCGCGTCATCGACCCGCTCAAGACCTACGCCATCTCGTTTCGCGCGAAATGGATCGCCGGTTCGCCGCAACTCAACACGCGCCTTTACCTCGATCGCGCCGCGCGCACCACGATCCTCCCGCAGCCCGCCATCGCAGGCACACCCGGCGCGGTGAATTCGCGCCGCATCGCAAATGCCGGCCCGACGTTTTCCGAATTCATCCACGCCCCACTCGTCCCCGCGCTCGGCCAATCGGTCACGGTGTTCGCGCGACCGTTCGATCCCGACGGCCTCGGTGCGCAGACACTTTTTTACTCGGTGAATGGCGGCGCGTTTCAATCCGTCGCGATGACGAACGACGGCGCGGGCCGCTTCAGCGCAAGCATTCCGGGGCAGCCGATGACCGGCGTCGTCGTGCAATTCTACGTGCAAAGCGCGGATGGCCTCGGCGCGATTTCGCCATTTCCAGCAGGCGGCGCAAACTCGCGCGCTCTTTACAAAGTCGGCGACGGAGGCGTGTCCGCGCAGCCCGTCGCGAACAAGATCCGCCTCCTCATGACCGCCGCCGACGCGGCGTTCATGCACAACCCGATTCACAGCGAAAGCAACGCGCGCTTCGGCGCAACGCTGATCGCAAATGACCGCGAAGTTTTCTACGGCGTGCGCGTGCGGCTGCGCAGTTCGCCGTATGGCCGGCAGGGAAATCGCACCGGGTGGAATCTCGACTTCGATCCCGAGCAACCTTTTCGCGGCACCGAGACGGACATGGTTCTGGATGGCGCTTTCAACATGCCGCGCGGCGATGGCTCCGGCTTCATCGAGACGACGCTCGGCCCGAGCATCAATGAACTCCTTTTCCAGCGCGTCGCCGAACGCGCGGGCGGCATCCCGTCGGAGATCGATGACGTCGCATTCGTCGCCACGCCCTATTACGAAAACCGCACCTGCCAGCTCCGCCTGCGCCGCTACGGAAACACCGCGCTCGACGAATTCATTCCGAATGGCGGCAACGGTTCACTTTTCAAACAGGAAATCATCTACTACCCGACCACGACGGTGGACGGAAATCCCGAGAGTTTGAAGAACGCATACTCGACTTTCAAAGCCGTGGACATTCTCAGTCAGGGCTCGTCGAAGGACGCGTATCGCTTTAACTATCTCGTGCAAAATCATGCCGAGAGGGATGACTTCGCGGGCATCATCGCGATGGGTTCGGCCTTCAGCGGATCGAACGCAAATCTCTACGCCGCGAGCGATGCTGCGCTCGATTTGGAAAGTTGGACACGCACCCTCGCGCTCAACGCGTTGCTCGGCCTCGCCGACACTTACAACCAATCGCTCGCGCACAATATCCAGTTCCTCGCGCGCCCGAGCGATGGCCGCGTGATGCTGCTGCCGTGGGACATGGATCACGCGTTTTTTTACGCCACAAATTTCCCGCTCTACGGCGCGGACGCGCACCGCGTGAAAGATCTCATCGCTGACGCGCGCGTGAAGCGCCGCATGGCCGGGCATCTTTTGAACCTTTGCAACACGAGCTTCAGCAACGCGTATCTCGATCCGTGGATCGATCACTACAACGCGGTCGCCGGGAAGACCTACAACGCAAATTTCAAGAACTGGGTGAGCGCGCGGCGCACATTCGTCTTGAACCAACTCAACATCGACTGGCCGGCCGCGGCGTTCGCGATCACGACGAACGGCGGCGCGAATTTTTCCACCGCCGCGCCGACCGCGGCGCTGCAAGGCTCCGCGTGGATCAATGTGCATCGCATCCGCAAAGTCGGCGCGGTCGAGCCGCTCGATCTCGTGTGGCTCAGCGGCAACACTTGGCGCGTCGTCGTGCCGCTCGGTGCAGGTGGAAATCTGATCACGCTCGAAGCGCTCAATTACGCGGGCGCGGTCATCGGCAGCGATTCCATCACGATTACCAATACCGGGCCGACCGTCCCCGCCGCCGCAGGAAATCTCGTCGTGTCGGAAATCATGTATCACCCCGCCGCCCCGACGCCGGCGGAGCAAGCCGTGGGCTTTATCGACCCGGATGATTTCGAGTTTCTCGAGCTGATGAACGTCGGCGCAAATCCCGTCGTTCTCACCGACGCCGCCTTCACCGACGGCATCACATTCACTTTCACCGGGGGCACGCTCGCTCCCGGCGCGCGTTTGCTGCTCGTGCGAAACGCCGCCGCTTTTACAAAAAGGTATGGCGCGATCCCGACGGCGGGCGTTTACAGCGGCTCGCTGAATAACTCGGGCGATCACCTGCTGCTGCTCGATCGCGGCAATGTGCCGATCCTCGATTTCATCTACGACGACGCAGCCCCGTGGCCCACGGAAGCCGACGGCAGCGGTCGCTCGCTCACGCTCCTGCGTCCCAGCCCGCAGACAAATTCCGCGCTCCCGACTTCATGGCGCGTGAGCGTTTCGCCCGGCGGCTCGCCCGGCGCCAGCGACGCTCTCGCCCTCGCGAGTTTCCCGACTTTGCTCGACTACGCTCTCGCGGAAAAACCCACGGTCACGATCGAAAGCGGCTACGCCACCTTCACCTGGCGCGAGCGCATCGGCGCGGACGACGCCACGATCACGCCTCAGCTTTCCCCAGACCTCGCCCAATGGAATGCAGACCCCGGCGACCAATCGCTCCTCGTCCCGCTCAGCAAAACCGTGAACCTCGACGGCACCGGGAACGTCCGGCTCCGCGCCGCGACGCCCGCGAGTTCGACGAGTCGCGCCGTCTTCCGGCTTCGCGTGCAGTCGCCGTGAACTCCTTACCCGCCGAGGTAACATTCGCGCACTTGCGCGTTGTTGCGGAGCACGGCGGCGGTGTCTTGCAGGGTGATGCGACCGGTTTCCAGGACGTAGCCGTAGTGGGAAATCTTCAGCGCAAGATTCGCGTTTTGTTCGACGAGGAGGATCGTGAGGCCCAGCTCTTTGTTGATCTCCACGATCTTGTCGAAAATCGTGCGGACGAGGATCGGGGCAATGCCGAGCGACGGTTCGTCGAGCATCAGGCATTTCGGTTTACTCATCAACGCGCGACCGATGGCGAGCATCTGCTGTTCGCCGCCACTGAGCGTGCCGGCGATTTGTTTCGCGCGCTCTTTTAGCCGCGGGAAGATGCCGAAGATGTAGTCGAGATCCTTCGCGAAATTCGCGTGATCGCGCCGCAGGTAGGCACCCATTTTGAGATTTTCGGCGACGGTAAGATTGGCGAACACCATGCGGCCTTCCGGGCTTTGCGCGAGGCCTCGTCCGACGATGAGGTGCGGCGCCATTCCCGCGATGTTGTGGTTTTCAAAATTGATGACGCCGGAGCGCGGCTTCACCAGGCCGGAGATGGCGCGGAGCGTCGTGCTCTTCCCTGCCCCATTGGCACCGATAAGCGTCACGATCTGCCCTTTTTCCACTTTGAGCGAGATGCCGTGGAGCGCGCTGATGGCGCCGTAATTGACGTGAAGATCGCGGAGTTCAAGCATCGGCGCAGCAAAACGACTCACGACTCAATTGAAAAGCTCAACTCACCGCTTCTGTGGCCATGCTGGCGCATCCCCGCTACGATCCGAGCAATGACTACTGCCAATTCAGACGAACGCGAAATCGTGGTGACCACCCCGCGCGGAGACTTGGCGATTGCCCAAGTCGAAGCCATCCTCCGTCCGTTCCGTTTCGCCTCACTCGTCGCCGAAAGCAGGATGTCCCAGGCCAAAGCCATGCAAATCGCGGAGGATTTCAAGGCAGACCGGCGGGAGAAAAACCAGAAGCGCTTCGCTCCACCGGAAGCGTAAAGCCATGCGG
>JANLQB010000610.1:0-1740 GCA_031367565.1 Verrucomicrobiota bacterium | reverse complement strand
GAGGGCGATTTTCATCGTGGATGAAGCGCAGCAACTCACGCCGCACGAGGCGAAGACGCTGGTGACGCGGATGGGGAAGGGGAGCAAGATCATCATGATCGGTGACCTGGCGCAGATCGACAATCCGTACGTGGATGCGCATACCAACGGCCTCGTCTTCACGCGCAACCGCTTGCAAGGCCAGGCCTTCATGGCGCACGTCAATCTTTTCAAAGGCGAACGCAGCGAGATGGCCGAGGTCGCGGCGAATTTGATGTAACGCGCCGCTCGCGTTTGCTCAGCGGGCGATCGGCACTTTGATGAAGCGGAAGCGCTCATCGTAGCGACCGCGATTGTGGACGCGGCAGCAGGCGAGGCAGGCGAACTTCCGGCGCATCGGGCGCACGCGTGCGAGTTCCGTGGCGCAGTGTGCGCAGCGGTACAGATGTTTGCGCTGCATCTTTCGACGCGGGAGCGGGAGGTCGTGGCAGCGTTTTTCGTCCACCAGCCCGAGGTCCACGCAAGCCGCCCGCCACTCGCGACCGTGCGCGGCGATGCGGCGTCGCCCGGCGCGGTGGTGCGCGAGAAGGTGCGCGAGTTCGTGGCGAAGCGTGCGGTCGATTTCTTCGTCGCCGAAAACGCGGAGGCGTGGGTTCAAGTTCACGAGTGCCTTGCCGGGATACGCATTGCCCGCCGTGCTGCGCATTCGCGAGTTCCAGTGCACGACGACTTTCGCCGCAAGGTCCGCAGAGCCGATGGCGCGTAAAAGCTCGCGCGCCTTTTCCTGCCATGGATCGTCGGAGGGCGGCGGAACGAGTCGCGGAGCGGGAGTTGGACGGAAGGCGCGCTTGGCGACGGCGGTGAGGCGGGTGAAAAAATCGAGCTGCACGGTTCTACAGTTCCACAGTTTGAAGTCGGAAAAAGATCGAGGGCATGCGCGCGATCGTCGCGTCGATTTCTTCGGTAGTCGTTTCTTTTCCGAGCGAAAAGCGAACGGTGGCTCGCGCGAGTTCCGTCGGCACACCCATCGCGAGCAGGACGTGCGAGGGAACAATGGAGCCGACCATGCACGCCGAACCGCTCGATGCGCAGATGCCCGCGAGGTCGAGATTCATGAGCAGGCTTTCGCCGTCACATCCGGGGAAGCTGACGTTCAGCGTATTCGCGAGCCGCGCGCTCGGATCGCCATTCATCACCGCCGGGGGAAATGCCTCGCGAATCCCTTGCCAGAGCCGATCGCGGAGCGCCGCCTGTTTTGCGCGCTCCACGTCGATCTCGCTCATCGCGAGTTCGGCCGCACGCGCCATCCCGACGATCGCGGCCACATTTTCCGTCCCCGCACGGCGCTCGTTTTCATGTGAGCCGCCGTGCTGGAGTCGCTCGATGGAAATACCCGCGCCGAGAAACAGCAGCCCCGCGCCTTTTGGTCCGTGAAACTTGTGCGCCGCGAGCGAGAGCGCGTCGAAATCCCGTGCGGCGAGCGGCTCTTTCCCGAAGGACTGAATCGCATCGCTGTGGAAAACCGCACCGCGTTCGCGGCAGAGCGCGGCCATCTCCGCGACGGGATGCAGCGTGCCCGTTTCGTTATTTGCAGACATCGTGGAAACAAGCGTCGTCTCTTTCCCAATCGCCTCGCGGAGTTGCTGCAAGTCAATGTGCCCGCGCGCATCGACCGGCAACCAAGTCACCCGAAAGCCCTCGCGCTTTTCCAAAAACTCGAACGCGTGCAACACGGCGTGATGCTCGGTCGCGCAAGTCACG
>JANLQB010000581.1:0-11575 GCA_031367565.1 Verrucomicrobiota bacterium | reverse complement strand
CGCGGCGGATCAAGTGACCGATCTCAGCGGCGACCAGCCGAAGACTTACCAGGATTACCGCGAGCTGCTGGAGAAGGAGAAACCGGAGATCGTCATCATCGCGTCGCCGGATCACTGGCACGCGTTGCAGACCATCGCGGCCCTGAAGGCTGGCGCGCATGTGTTCGTCGAGAAACCCACCGGCCACACGGTCAACGAAAGTCGCGCGATGCTCGCGGCAGCGCTTGAGAGCGGGCGCGTGGTCCAGGTGGGATTGCACCGGCGCATCGGGCCGCATCACGTCAGCGGGATGAAGTTTCTCAAGTCCGGCGCGGTCGGCGAGGTCGGCATGGTGCGGCTTTTCGCCCACGGTGGCGGCGGTGCGGAGAAGCCCAGCCCGAACAGCGCGCCGCCCGACGGCATGGATTGGAACATGTGGGGCGGTCCCGCGCCGATGCGGCCTTTCAACCCGAAGATTCATCCCGGCGGCTGGCGGCAGTTTCTCGACTACGGCAACGGCCAACTCGGCGACTGGGGCGTCCACTGGCTCGACCAGGTGCTGTGGTGGAGCGAGGAAAAATATCCGCAGCGCATTTACTCAACCGGCGGACGGCAAATCGCCGGACCCGCCGTGCTGAATGAAAAAGAGCAGACCAGCGACGCGCCCGATCATCAGGTGGCGGTGTATGAGTTCGAGAAATTCACCTGCGTGTGGGAGCACCGCCGCTTCGCCGAAAATGGCGCGGAGAAACACAAGATCGGCTCCTACTATTACGGGACGAAAGGCATGCTGCACATCGGTTGGCGCGACGGCTGGACGTTCTATCCGTCGAACGCGCGCGACAAAATCATCCACGAAGATGCGCAGCTCCAGGAACCCGACGGCCACAATCTGACGCTGCTGTGGGCCGATTTCCTTGCGAGCATCGAGAACAAATCCAAGGCGGTCGCGAACATCGAAGTCGCGCATCGCGCATCGGTGCTGCCGCTGCTCGGCATGATCTCCTGGCGCGTGGGCCGCAGTATCAACTGGGACGGCGCGAAGGAGCAAATCACCGGCGACGCCGAGGCCAGTAAACTGTTGAGCCGTCCGTATCGGGAGCCGTGGGTGTATCCGACGGCGTGACGCACGCCGCTCCTTTACGCGTCTCCCGTCTTCGAGCCGCTTACCACTTCGCAAGCTGGTGCGGGAAAAGGCAGGCGGCGCAATCGCTGGCGTCGCGCATGCAGAAGTCTTCGTAGATTTGCAGCAGGCCTTGCTGCATCGCAGCGTTCTTGAGGAGCGTCGTGGCGAGAGGCCGATCGCCGAAAAGGCGAAGAGCGGCGATTTCGACGCGGCGGTTGGTGAGTGGAGCGGGGAGATTTTTGAAGCCGATCGTGCGGTTGGGATCGGCGGCGATGGCGAACGGGAAGAAGACGTTCACCACCATTTCGGTAACGCGGGAATGGCCGACGATCGCCATCCGTTTCGGCGAGGTCTTCGAGGTCACGGTGTAGTGAAAATCCCAATATTCGTCGGTGAGCGTGGCGAAGAATTCCTGGATCGCATCCGGCTCGCACCCTTCGCGGAGAGCGCGGATTTTTGGCCAGTGGCGGATGATTTGCGCAAGCGCGGCGAGGCGGCGCTGCGGGTGATTTGCCGGGCGTTGGCCGCCGAGATTCCAGAGCGAACGCGCGATCGCAAGACGTTCGTGCTCCGCGCGCTGCGGCCACCACTTTTCCCACAGGCCGCGCAGATACAAGCGGGTATCGGGCGCGAAGGCGGCGAGGTCTGGCGCATCGAGAAAACCGGCGACGCCGAAGAGCAGCGCATCCGCATCGCCTTTGGCTGCGCGCATGAACCGAAGCGGGAGGCGCTGTGCGAGCAGGGTGAAAGGGAGCTTGTTGCTTTTGTAGCCGAGCGTTGCGGCGAGGCCTTGGTAAAGGGCTTCGTCGGGTCCGTGCAGTTCGCTGAAACGCGCGAGCGCGGCGGACTTGCGTTTCAGGCGGTGGAGCGCGGCGGCGAATAAAATTTCACGCACTTTTTCCTCGGGCAAATCGCGGAGCGGACCGGAGCAGCGACCGAGTTTTGCGTCAGGCTGTGGGTTCGGCGGTTCGTCGAGGAGGCTGAGGTCGAGGAGCACTTGGGGCACGTTGCGATGCTGCGCGGTGCGCGTGAAAACTTCCTCATCGGGCTGCTGCGTGAAGACGTGGAGCGCGACGTTTTCGTAGTCGGGATTCGTCGCGTGGCCGTGCCGCTCCCAGTCGCGCGCATCGGGATCGAGCTCGATCGCGCCGCGCACCGGTTCACCGCCGCAGAGCGAAATCGCCGCGTCCGTGAAATCCGGCCCGGCCTCACGATTCCACACGCCGAATTGCACCACACGCACTGGTTCGCCCGCCGTCGTCGTGAAGTCGCGCCCGAAATCCCCCGCAAACCAGTGCGCCTGCAATTCCATCTCATCGAAATCGCGCGGCACCGCGAGCAGCGGCGGCGTCTCGCGCAGGCGCGTTTCCAGGAGTGAGGCGTAGCGTTCGGCGGGATCCATTTCTGAGTCTTCCTCTTCCTCTTCCGCTTAATCTTAATCCTTCCGCAAGCCGAGGAAGATTAAGCGGAAGCGGAAGAGGAAGAGCGGAAAGCTAGCCACCCGTCAGCATCCGCAGCACTTCGACCGCCCGCACTTTTTTGTAAGTGTCCCCCATTTTTCCCGCGAGGACGACCGCATCGGGAACGCGATTCGTGCTGCGCAGGAGGATCACTTCGTGGATCGCGGTGCGCACCACGTCGTCCGGCGAAGTGTAGGCTTTGCGCGCTTCACGGAAGGAAACGAGCGCGGCATCCTGGCCGCCGTTTTCCGTCAGTTCGAGCAGGCCGAGCCCTTCCCAGATTACACCGCTCTTCAAGCGTTTCGCCGCCGTCTTGAGCGATGCGCGGCCGGCCTCGTGATCTTTTTCAAACCACAGTTTCGAGCCCACGCGAAACGCGTCCCATTCGCCAGGGCCGGGCTTTACTTCGAGTTCGTTGATGAATTTGAAAGGGCGATACAGCGGATCGCCGATCATCGTCGTCTGCCACGAGGTCACCCGCTGCGCCATCCACGCGGCTTCGCCGAAAGTGAATCCGCTGAGCAGCCGGTCGTTGAAAATATCGAACTGCGGTGTGAACAAAAGATACGGCTCGTAAACGCTGCCGAAGGTTGCGGCGGCTCCGGCGGCGATGAGCGGGCCGCACCAGTTCGCCTGCGGATTTCGTAGGGTTTGCGCGCTGAAAGAGTGCAGGTGAATCGCGACGGCACCGCGCGAAAATTTGAAATCCGGCCGCACAAACGGACCCGCGACATTTGGCGTGTACCAGCCGTAATAGAGCGCCGCGCGCGTCATCGGATACGCCTCGGGAAAAAGCCCCTCGCCATTGTCGAGGATCGCCGGGATGCCGTGTTTGCGACAGTCGTTCGCGGCGGTGTAAATCCATTTGTCGCCCTCCTTGTAGCCGGCATCCTGGATATTCCGCGCGTCCATGTAGGCGATGCCGCGCAGCCCGTCTTTCTCCGCCGCGATCGAGTCGGTGATCATTCTTTCCACCATCGCGCGCGTCGGCGCATCGAGCCGGCAGACGAGCATGAGGCCGGGCAGATTCACATCGAGGATGCGCGAGTAGCTGTGAAAATATTCGTTCGAGCGCGGGCCGGAGATCATCCGGTTAAACGCGCCGAGCGTTGCGAGTTCGGAATCGACCGATGCCTCATTGTGACCCGCCGCATCGGGTGGCCCGGCGGGTTTGTCTCCGGGGTAATCCGCCACCGGCGCGATCTTCAGCGGCATGCCGCGCATCAGCGCGACGAACTTGATTTTATTCCGCTCGACGCGCCCGAGCGGATTGTCGAGCGCGCGCAATTCCCACCAGCCGTTCTTCGTAAAAATCTCGCGCAACGGGTCCGCGATCGTGCCGTCGTAGTCGGCGCGCGTGATCTCCTCCTGCACCGGACATTTCAGTCCGACGATGCGATCATTCGGGATGCCGCGTTTCGCTGCGTAAAACCGCGCGAGCCCCGCCGAGTCGTTGTCGAGCGAGTTGAAAACGACAATCGTCGCCGCGGCGGCGGGATCGTTGTTCGCGGGCTGCGGATCGCGCAGGGAAACGGCTTGGCCGCGCGTTTTCGCGGACGCGAAAGATCCCATGAACAGGGTGAGCAGGACTTGCGCGGAGAGTAAGAATCGCATCACAACTCGATCTTCAATCCATCGAACGCGACGCGCACATTTTCCGGCAGCGCGGCTTCGACTTTCGCGTGACTCATGTCGTGGCAGAGATGCGTGAACCACGTCTGCTCCGGCGCGACTTTTTGGGAAACTTCGAGGGCTTCGGCCACGTTCATGTGCGTCGGGTGAGGTTCGTTTCGGAGGGCATCCACGATGAGATGCCGCACCCCCGCGATCCGTTCAATCACCGCGGGCGGCACGATTTTGCAATCGCTCAGATACGCCGCCAGCTTCACCCCGCCGCGCGAGAAAAGGTAACCGTTCACATGCGCGCGCCCGTGCTCGACGTGCAGCGGCGTGAGCGTCGTCGCGCCGAGCGTGAAATCGCCGACGATGCAGTGCGGCAGCGGGCGCACATAGCCGGGCCAGCGATTCTGCCCGTTGAACGCAAAGATGAACACGCGTTCCAAGTCGCGCATCGTCTCCGCCGACGCGTAAATCGGAATGTCGAAACCGCCGTGGCAAAACGGGCGCAGATCATCGAAGCCCATGACGTGATCCGTGTGCGAATGGGTATAAACGACCGCATCCAGCCGCCGAATCCGCTCGCGCAGCGCCTGCGTGCGGAAGTCCGGCCCGGTATCCACGACCCACGAGGCTTCCGGCGTTTCTACGAAAATCGACGAGCGGGTGCGTTTGTCGCGCGGATCGGTGGACGAGCACACTTCGCAATCGCACCCGATCACCGGCACGCCCTGCGAAGTCCCGGTGCCAAGAAAAGTGATCGTGAGTTCAGCCATGCGAGGCGCGCACGCTAAGGAGCGGAGGAATCGTTGTCCAATACGGAGCGCGACACGTCGATTTACGGAACATTTACCCAATGAAGCCGCGCCATCCGACCTCGGTGGGTGCGAACAGTTGCTTTTCGGATTCCGTCCGCGCGTCGGCACTCGTAATTTCCCCACCGTGCTCGCAACGCTTTCATCGCTCCGTATCAAAAATCTCGCGCTCGTCGAAGAACTCGAATGGCTCGTCGCCCCCGGTTTTACGGCGGTGACGGGTGAGACGGGGTCGGGCAAGTCGATCATCGTCGGCGCGCTGAAGCTCATCCTCGGCGAGCGGGCGGATAAGGCGCTGATCCGCACCGGCGCGGAGAGCTGCACGGTGGAGGCGCTGTTTGAAGTGGCGGACGTAAAAGCGCTCAATGCGCGGCTCGAAGATCAAGGCGTGGAGCCGTGTGACGAGGCGCAGCTCATCTTGAAGCGCGTGTTTTCGATGGCAGGCGCGAACCGGCAATTTATCAACGGCAGCCCGACGACGCTCGCTGTTTTGAAAGAGCTGGGTGATGCGCTCGTCGATCTGCACGGGCCGCACGATCACCAGTCGCTGCTTTCCAATGACACCCAGATGGCGCTGCTGGATGCGTTCGCGGCAGCGGATGATTTGAGGCGGAAATTTACCGCGCAATTTCGCCAGCTCAATGCGCTTGCAGCGGAGCGCGACGCGCTCGCGGCGAATGAATCGGCGCTCGAACGCGAACTCGATTTGCTGCGGCATCAGGTTCGGGAAATCGAGGAGGCAAACCTCATGGCGGGCGAGGAGGAGGAACTGCTCGCGCGGTTCACGGTGGCGACGAACAGCCGCAAGCTGCTGGAGCTTTCGACGCAAATCCTCGACCGCGTGGCCGAGTCCGAAGAGGCCGCGCTCATCCGGCTCGGGGAAGCGGGCAAGCTGCTGCGCGAGCTGGAGCGCGTCGATCCGTCGGCGTCGCGTTTTGCGGAATCGCATCTGCGTGCGGTCACGGAACTCGAAGATCTCGCGCAGTCGCTTCAGCGTTACGCGGAAGATCTCGATCTCGATCCATCGCGGCTCGCGCAGATGGAAGAACGCGTTTCACTTTTTGAAACGCTAAAGCGCAAATATGGCGGCTCGATCGCGGAGGTGATCGAGTTCGGCGCGCGGGCGGCGGAGCGTTTGCAAAAGATCGAATCGCGCGGCGATGAAATCATCCGGCTTGGCAAAGAAATCGAGTCCACGCGCAAAGCGATGCTCGATCTCGGCGCAAAACTCGGCGCGAAACGGAAAGCCGCCGCGCCGAAACTCGCGACGAGCGTGACCGCACATCTGCGCGATCTCGGCTTCAAAAAATCCGAATTTGCCATCGCGCTGAGCGCGTATGAAAAGCCTGCGGCGAGCGGGCTAGAAAGTACGGAGTTTCTTTTTGCCCCCAATCCTGGCGAGCCGCCAAAGCCGCTCAAAGCCATCGCCTCCAGCGGCGAAATCTCGCGGGTGATGCTTGCGGTGAAATCTTCGCTCGCCGCCGAGGACACGATCTCGCTCCTCGTCTTCGATGAGATCGACGCGAACGTCGGCGGCGAAATCGCGCACGCCGTCGGCGCGAAGATGGCCGCGCTCGGCAAGGAGCGGCAGGTCCTTTGCATCAGCCATCTCCCGCAAGTCGCGGCCGTCGCCGATGCGCAATTTGTCGTGACGAAAGAATACGCGAAAGACCGCACGCTTTCGCAGCTTCAGAAAGTCGAAGGCAAATCCCGCGTGGAAGAAATCGCGCGCATGCTCGGCGGGAAAACCGAGTCCGCGCTCGCGCATGCGAAGACATTGCTCGGAGTGAAGTAGGGCATTCTGAACACTCCGGCGTTGAACGTCCGCTGCGGGAGGGCTATCCAAGATCCACTATGAGCACGGAACGCACGCATCGACTCGTGGCGCAGGTCGCGCGCCGACAGCAGATCGCAGCGTTTGCGGGCCGTCTGCGGCGGGGAATCCTCGGTGCGTCTGCGGCGTATTTTGCGCTACTGCTCGTCGCGCGGTTGCTGGCGTTCCTGCCAAATTGGTTCACGCCCATATCGCTTTGCGTGATCCCGGCGACGGCGTTCGTTTACGCGATCACTTTCACACGCCGCATTCCCGCGAAACAGACTGCGCGGCTGATCGACGAACGCAGCGGGAGCAAGGAACTCTTTTTCACCGCGTCGCTGATCGAGCAGTCACCGGGCGATTTTCAGGCGATCGTTTTGCAGCAGGCGGAGGCGCGGGCCGCGGAGCTGGAGCCGGCGAAAGTGCTGCCGTTTTCTTGGCAGCACGGGTTGCGCGATGTCGTATTTGCAGTCGCGATCGTGGCAGTGGCGACTGCGCTTTTGCCGCAGCTCGACCCATTCAAAAAAGACGAGGAGCGACGGAAGATGGCGAAGGAAGAAGAGCGACTGCGCGAGACGAAGAGGATTACGGCGCTGCGTGCGGCGCAGATCGCGGAGACGCCGAAGAGCGAGCAGGTCGAGAAGGCGTTGGCGGAGCTGGAGAAAACTTTTCAGGCCGCGAAGCCACAGGAGCGCGAGGCGAATTTACAGAAGCTCGGCGAGCATCAGAAGGAACTCGGTGAGCTGTGGCGCAAGGCGAGCAACGAAACGCCGAAAGAAACGTTCGAGAAGGGCGCGCAGGGCTTTGGTCAGGCCGATCCGAAGAAGGCGGAGCAGTTTCGTGAGGAGCTGAAGAAGGGGAAAACCGCGGGCGTTAAAAAAGAGATGAAGGAACTCGGCGAGAAGATGAAAAAACTCGTGGCCATGCCGGACTCGGCGGAAAAGCGGGCGTGGCGCGAACAGCTTCAGCAAAAGCTCGCCGCGCTCGCGGAAGGGCTGAAGCAGCAACTCAATTCGCCGTCGCTGAACGCCGCGCTGCAACGCGCGCTGGAGCAACTCGACCTTTCCAAACTCAACCAGCTTTCCCAAAACGCGCTCGATGCCGCGCAGGATTCGCTGAACCTCAGCGCGGAGGAACTCGATAAACTCGCGCAGTCGGTGCAGGACCTGAAATCGCTGGAGGAAGCCCTGAAAAATCTGCAAATGGCGAAGGGGCTCGCCGATGGGAAAAGCCTCGACGGCGAAGCATGTAAGGACTGTCAAAGCATGGCCGATTACGCCGCGCTCTACGCCGCCCTTTGCGCAAAAAAGAACGTGATCGGCCCCGGCATGGGGCCGAACGGGAATCCCGGCGCGGGCGGAAAAGCGTCCGAGGACGATTCGCTGACGAGCGCCTTCAAAACGGAGAGGGAGCAGATGAAATTCGGGGGCGGCAAAACGCTGCTGCAATGGACGACCCAGGAAGTCGGCGAAACCGGCGCGCGCGCGGAGGATTTCCGCGAGGCGGTCCGCGACGTGAAACAGCGCGTGAGCGAAGCGATCGTCGCCGAGCAAGTCCCGCCCGGTTACCACCGCGCGATCCAGAAATATTTCGACTCGCTGCCGGAGAAGTGACGCGCCGACGCGGTTGTAATTTCGCGCGGTTGCTCTAACCATTTGCCCATCAAAAATGGCGGCTGAATTTTTACCGGGCATCCTCCTCGCTTCTTCCGATAACGGAATGCTCTACGCGTTCGAGCATTCGACGCTGCCGGGGAAAACCATCATGCTGCTGCTCTTCGTGGGCTCGGTTTTTTCGTGGACGGTGATGATCACGAAGCTGCGCACGATCGGCGTGGCGAAGCGGCAGCGGGACCGGTTCCTGGCGGCGTTTCGGGCGGATCGGAATCCGCTGCGGCTCTTTTCGGATCAGATGCGTTTCGATGGTGCGCCGGTGTTTTCGGTTTACCGGATGGGCTGTCGCGAGATGACGTTTCAGCTCCTTGGCTCAGCGGAAGTGGATGAGTCGTTTCGCGGGCGGCTGGAGCTGGCGTCGAAGATTTCGCCGGCGCAAATGCGGGTGGTGGATTCGGCGATGGAGCGCGGCGTGGGCGAGGCGGCGCTGCGGCTGGAATCGCAGATGATCCTGCTCGCGACGGCGGTGAGCGGCGCGCCTTTTCTCGGGCTGCTCGGGACGGTGTGGGGCGTGATGGATACGTTCGGCGGCGTGGCGGAAGCGGGCTCGGCGAGTCTGGCGGCGATGGCTCCGGGCGTGAGCGCGGCGTTGATCACGACGGTGACGGGGCTGCTCGTCGCGATCCCGGCGATGTTTGGTTACAATTACCTCGTGACGACGGTGCGTGGGATGGTGGTGGAGCTGGATAATTTCGCAGCGGAACTCGCGAGCGAGTTTGAGCACAAATACGTGGATCACGGGGAGCGCGCGAAGTCGTGGACGCGGCCGTGAGACGTTTCTCCGATCGCGGAAATATGCAGACGCTGAGCGAGCTGAACGTCACGCCGCTGCTCGATCTCGCGTTCGTGTTGCTGATCATTTTCATGATTACGACGCCGCTCATGGAGAACAAAACGGACCTCGTGTTGCCGACGGGGGATGCCTCGAAAAACGCGGTCGATCCGGCATCGGTGCTGACCATTTCCATCGAAAAGAGTGAAGTGGTGAGCATCGCGAACACCGTGATGACGATCGAGGAAGTCGTCGCGGAACTCACGGCGCGGAAGGCCGAAAAGCCGGATCTCGCGGTGGCGGTGCGCTCGCACAAAGAACTGCCGGTGCAGAAGCTCATCGAGGTGCTCGATGCGGTGAAGCGGGCGCAGATTACGAAAGTCGGCGTGGTCACGAATCCTGAAAAGTGAACTCGCTTTTCGATCCACCGCCGAAGCTGCCGCCGATCCCGCGCGAGGATCCCGACGTGAACGAGAAACGCGATTTTCGGCGGAATCTGATCGGCGTCGCCATCGGCCACGCGCTCATCCTGCTCGTGCTTTTCTGCACGGGGATTTTTAAGTCGAAGCCGAAGCCGGAGGAAGTGCTTTGGCTGAGCGAGGGCGCGATGGGTGGCGGCGAAAGCGCGGCTTCTGCCGGGGAGGAGCCGGAGGCGAAGCGCGAACCGGAAATCGTGGAGCCGGAACCGGTGAAGGAGAAAAAGGTGGAGCCCATTCCCGATCCGACTCCGCCGCCGAAGGAAGAGAAAACTCCCGAAAGCGACATCGTGGAACCAAAGCCCACGCCCGCGACTCCAAAACCCGCGACTCCAAAACCGGCCACACCCAAACCGACGCCGAAACCAGCCACTCCGAAGCCCGCAACCCCAAAACCGGCGACGCCGAAGGCGACCCCGAAAGCGACGCCCAAAGACAAGGCCACGGCAGACGCTTCGCCGAAGCCCAAGGCAGTCGCTTCACCCAAACCGAAAACCGTCGCGACGGAAAAGCCTGCCGGAACTCCGGTCGTTGCGAAAAAGGAAGGCGACAAATCCGGCACCGCGAAGGAAGGCGCCAGCGCGAAACCGGGCACGACGAGTGGCGGCACGGGCGAGGGGACCGGGAAGGGAAAAACGGGCGCGGGTAAGGATGCGGTGTCGAGTTTCGGCTGGTACATGGACAGTTTGCACGACTACTACTACAGCCGTTGGGAGCAACCGGTCGGGCTCGGGCAGGATGTGATCGCCACGGTGAAGCTGCGGATCATGAAAGACGGGACCATCGCGAAGCACGACCTCGCGAAATCGTCGGGCAATCCGCAGATGGATGAATCGGTAATGACGGCCGTGCAAAAGGTGGAGAAGATCGATCCGCTGCCCGGCGGACTCGGGAATGGCGAGTATTTTGACCTGAACGTGGCGTTCAAAGTCGGCGGCTAAGCGCGAAAGGATCATGGAGCGGCGAGCGTCCCGCCACCTTTTCCGGCGATTCGCGGCGAAGGATGTTTGCGCGGTGCGGATAGCTTTTGGGTCGGCAGCGTGCCGCGCGCTGCTCCATGAACTTCACCGCTCGCGTTGACACCCGCCCGCCCGCGAGAGACGCTGCGCACCGCTTTGGCAGCCATGATTTCACCCGCCAATTTCCCCATGTGCATTTCCATTTCCTCGCATTCGACGTGGATGCGAAGGTCTTTGGCGGCATCAAACAATTCGGCGCGACGCTCGTGGGGGCCAGCGACGAAACGCAGCTCAAGCAGAAACTGAATTTCATCCTCGAAGAAAAAATCCTGCTGGAAAAAGAGTAACGCGCATCGCGCAACCAAATCGTAAATCATCAATCCTAAATCATAAATTTCCCCATGTTCCGAGCCATCAAACGCATCTTCATCTTCCTCGGCCTCATGGCTGAAAAGGCCACTGAAAACGACGCCATCAACGCCGCCGTGGTCGAGCGCGGCATCCGCGATTCCAAATTGCGCGCGGAAGGCGCGATGAAAGCGAACGGACAGCTCGCGAGCCAGAGCGCGCTGCTCAAGGACCAGATCAAGAAGCAGCAGCGTAATCAGCAGGAACTCACCGGTCTCCTGCAAGCCGCCGCCGCATCAGGCGACGAGGAAAACGGCGGGCACTACGCGGAGGAACTCGCGCAAGTCGAGCAGGACATCGCCGACAATCAGGAGCAGCTCGCCAACCTCGAGGGTCTTTACACGCAGAATAAGGAAATCATCGCTACGAGCCTGCGCGAAATTCAGAAATTTGAGCGTGAATTTGAGCAGACCAAAGCACGCGTCGCGGTGAGCAAGAACCTCGAAAATCTCTCCGGACTGATGAAGAGTTCCG
>JANLQB010000573.1:0-1833 GCA_031367565.1 Verrucomicrobiota bacterium | reverse complement strand
TCATTACCTCAAGCGCACTCAAGCGTGATTTCATTTCTGCTTAACAAAATAATTTCAGTGACCCGCTACTGCGGACCGAAAGGGGGGATTGTCGATGGCGATTAAGAAAACTGCAAAACCAGCTCCTGTAAAACCAGCTCCTGCTAAAAAAGCCCCGGCCAAGAAGCTTGCTGCTAAGAAGCCAGTTGCGAAAAAAGCGGCTGCTAAACCAGCAGCCAAGAGTGCCGCACCAAAGAAGGCCGCACCAAAGAAGAAGGCTGCTGCTAAGAAAAAATAACGGCATTCCCGTTTTAGTTTAAAGGATGGGAGGAGAATTCATTTCTCCTCCCATTTCTTTTGCCCCAATCTCCCGCGTTCAAATCCATGACATCCCATCTCGATACCGCCCTCGCCGCCGCGCGCGCCGCCGGCGAATTACTCCGCGCCAATTTCGGAAAGCCGCTCGACGTGAATGAATTCGCGGCGCACGACATCAAGCTCGATCTCGACGTGCGCGCGCAGACGCTCATCACCGAGATTTTGCTGGGGGCCAATCCCGATCACGCGATCTTTGGCGAGGAGGGCATCGCCGGAAATCAGGCGAGCGAGTGGCAATGGATCGTCGATCCGATCGACGGTACCGTGAACTATTTCTATTCGATCCCGCACTTCTGCATTTCGATCGCGCTGCGCCGTGGCGAGGAAATGCAGGTCGGCGTGATTTACGATCCGATGCGCGATGAAATGTGGGCGGTCGAGCGTGGCGGGAAACCGACGCTGAATGGCGCGCCGATGGCCGTGAGCGATCGCACTGAGTTGAAAGATGCGGTGCTCTCCGTCGGCTTTTCCAAAACGAAAACCACGATTTCCGCCGGCATTCCGCTGCTGGAAAAATACGTGATGCGCGCCCGCAAGTGCCGTCTCATGGGCAGCGCGGCGCTTGATCTCGCGTATGTCGCGTGTGGACGGCTCGATGCTTACATCGAACAATCCGTGAGTCTGTGGGATGTCGCCGCCGGGATGATCCTCGTCGAAACCGCAGGCGGAAAATTCAAGATGACGCCGCGCGAAGACACGCCGGAGAAGATTTCCGTAATCGCATCGAACGGCAAAATCGACCTGACCGTATGACGCTCTCCGGCATCGGCTACGACGTTCATCGCTTCGCGGAAAACCGCCCGCTCATTCTCGGCGGCGTCGAGATTCCGCATTCACACGGGCTCGATGGTCACAGCGATGCGGACGTGCTTTGCCACGCCATTGCCGATGCGATCCTCGGGGCGATCGGCGAGCGCGACATCGGTCATCACTTTCCAAACAACGACGAATCCATCCGCGGCATCAGCAGTCTCGAAATCGTGCGCAAAGCCGCGCAACTCGTGACCGCCCAAAATGGGCGCGTGCTCAATATCGACGCTTCCCTCATCGCGGAAACCCCCAAGATTTCACCACACCTCGATGAGATGAAAGCGAACCTCGCGAAGGCGATCGGCATTCCTGAAAAACGCGTCGGCGTGAAGGCGACGACGAATGAGCGACTCGGTTTCGTGGGTCGAATGGAAGGCATTGCGGCGATGGCGGTGGCGGCGGTGGAGTTGCCAGGCTGATATGTCGGTTCGTTTCCTCAATACTTACTCCCGCGAAGTGGAAGACTTCGCGCCGCTCGATCCGGCGGGGAAACTGGTGCGGATGTACACTTGCGGGCCGACGGTGTACAACCACGCGCACATCGGGAATTTTCGCGCTTACGTTTTCGAGGATTTGCTCCAGCGACATCTGGAAGCGCGTGGGTTTGACGTGCTGAGGGTGATGAATCTGACGGACGTGGACGACAAAACGATCCGCAATTCGCGT
>JANLQB010000560.1:0-4256 GCA_031367565.1 Verrucomicrobiota bacterium | reverse complement strand
GTCGTGCCCGCGTTTGGCGCGGCTTACGTGCGCGCGCTGACCGGAGGCCGCACGGGAGCGAGCGAGCCATACATCATGTCGCACGGAAATCCCTACAGCGCGTCCGGCTTCCCACGGCACGAGCTTTTCGTGCGCTGCATGATGGCGATGACGAATGGCTCCATCACGCCGCTCGCCGTGCCCACCGCCGCGGGAAAAGAAGCCGGCGACGATACGTTGCGGGAAATCGGACGGCGCAAACCGTGGCTGATCCGCACCACGCCGGAGCCTTGGGCGGCGCTGCTCGTGAGCGAGCAGACGAGGCAGTTTTACGCGGGCGGACAAATCATGGAGCGTTTCCTCGCGCACGCGCTAGGCGTTTTCCGCGTCGGCTACGAAGAGCATTTACCCATCACTCTCATCACCGATCTCGACGTGCGGGCGGATCGGCTCACGCCTTTCAAAGTGCTCATCCTGCCAAATGCCGCCGCGCTTTCGGACGCGCAGGTCGCGACCATTCGGGAGTTCGTGCAAAAGGGTGGCGGGCTCGTGGCCACTTGCGAGACTTCCCTTTTCGATGAACTCGGCCACCCGCGTCCGAACTTCGCTTTAGCCGACATCTTCGGCGTGGACTACGCGGGCCGCCCGAAGGCTCCGACAAAGCGCGCGGAGCTGGACGCGAATTTTGCCATCGTCGTGGATGACAAGTATTGGGCCAATCGTCAGGGCACCGCCGAGATGCGCTGGGGCGGGGGCGATCTTCTAACTAGCGATCTCATTTCCGATCCGCGCATGAAGCTAGTCAACAACGGTGTGCAAGCCAGCTTCAAAGGTCCGATGGTCCTCATGGGTGAGGCGCGCGCGCCGATGAGACGCGCGATGATGATGTTCCCGGAAGGCAAGGACCCGGTGCCGGCGGTGGTGATGGGCAAACAGGGCCAGGGCCGTGTCGTCTATATGGCCGCCGGTTTCGATGCCGCGAACTATAGCTATGGCTACCCATACGAGCGGATCATTTTCGCCCAAGCTATTAAATGGGCCGCGGGCACTCCAGCGCCTGTGGCAGTCGATGCGCCGATGTGCATCCAGAGCACCGTCTTCCGGCAAAAAGACAACGCGGGCGAGCGCCTCGTCGTCCACCTTTTCAACGGGCTAAACACCACAAGTGATCATGGCCTGTCGGAAGTCGATGTGCCACTACGGGAGGAGGCCGTCCCGGTTGGGGGGATTAAAGTGCGCTTCCACCAAATCGCCCCGAAACGCATCCACCTCGAACCGGAAGGCATCGACCTTACTCCCGTGAAGCAAGGCGAGTGGACGGAAGTGAGCGTCCCGCCGCTCGCGGTGCATTCCCTCGTCGTTGCGGAGCTTTGAGAGAAACTCCGAGCGTCTCCGGGCTTCTTCCGGCGAGGACTAACGACGACGCGTCGCCGCGAGGCCGAAGAGCGCGAGGCCGAAAAGCGCCGTCGTGGGCTCCGGCACGGCGGTAGGCTCGGCGTAGAGAAAATCATCCATCACGACGACATCGTCATTGGGATTGCCCAAGACTCCGTTAGCGGTGATGGAATTCCTTCCTGAAGTAATCCGCACGCGACTGATTTGCTCGCCGGCATTTGCCGCTGCGCCCAAAAAGGTCAGCCCTTGATTTCCCGAAACCAAGGCATCACGCGTGTAGAGCAGTGAGTTACTCGCGTCGAAGAACTCCATTTTCGTATCTCCGGCGACTTCCACATCCGTGAAAATCAAGCCGAACGCACTAGTCGTCGCAGCGATCCCGGTGCCAGGGACAAAGAATGACACGTCCACGATATTGCTACCGACGGCGGTGAATAGTCGTTGCGCGGAGAAGGTTTGAAAGTCGTTAGGGAAGCCGAACAAGATTGGAGTCGCCCCACCCGCATTGGCACTGACGAGAAAGCCAGTGCCCGGTGTGCTGAAAACCGCACCGCGTGGCGAGTTCGTGTTAAAAAAATTGGCGGGCAACAAATTTGAGTCGGCGCGCGCATCTGGCACGCCATCCCAGTTGATTTCGCGGCGCACGCCGCCAAACGAACCATTTGCGCCGGCGACCGAGCCACCACCGATCGTGAGCCGAAAGGCATCGCGCGTGGGTGTAATACCCGCCGGATTTGCACCGGTTGCCTCAAAGGTGGTGAAGGTAGCGTAGGAGGCTGAAGTGCCCAGCACGATGGCGGTCGCTGTGGTGGAAATAAGACGGGCGATTTTCATAAGGAGTAATTATCGGGGCTTAAGACATTCGCAGATCCACGTCTAAAGCAGATCCACTTCTGAATTGGTATCAGCCCGATCAAACGATTGATAGATTTCCGATGATGATTTTCGTGTCCTCGATTGTCCTACAAGGCAAAATTTCACCCCTCTTGTGATCTGCAAAATCCGAGTTCCAGCAACCGCTTTTCAAATGGCCTCGACCATCCGAAAAACAAAAAGGGACCGGGCGTGAACCCGGTCCCTTCTTAACAAACGTGAAACTTTCTTAAGCCTGATGCGGTCCAGGCGAGCCGCCGGTAAAGTCCTCGGCGATATGCACGGGTTTGTATCCGCCGATCGTCTTGAAGTAGAGGAAGATCAGGAGATAGATAACTGCCATCGCTGCCGGGATGAACGAGTCCGACTTCAGCGTCTTGCGGTCGCCAATGATGCTGGCGTCCGCGACCAGCTTCTGGTCAGGCGTTTTCTCCGTCGCTTTCTGCGCGTCGGAGAGCTTCGTGCCATCCAGTCCGTGCACTTCTTTGAAGAAGAGAAACTTGCTCGCGGTCGGAGCCTTATATTGCTCGTAAACGGCTGGCGCGGTTTCCGTCAGATGCTCCGTGGTGAAACGATCCTTCGCGTAGCCGAGGCCGGGACCGCCGAGGAGTCCGGCTGACATCATGCCGATACCTCCCATGATCGACATCGCAATCGCGCCAGTGCGCGGGAAACGATCTCCGATGACGGCCAGCATGGTGGGCCAAAAGAACGTTTTTCCGAGCGCATACACGGCGAGCGCCGCGAGAGCACCGACAAACGTTTCAATACCGCTCACCAAACGCAGACCGATGACTGCCAGGATGGAACAGATGAAGAGGAGACCGATGGGTGAAATCTTCAGGCTCTTCTCGATGAAGTGAGCGCAGAAGCGGAGCGAGAACATGATCAGCGAGGTGAACACGAAGAGGATTTTGCCCTCCTTCGAGGTGAGGATGTTGCCGGTGATGTTTTGAATCCAGCCATCCGTGCCGAGTTCTACGGCACCGACGAGGGCGTGGGTCACGAAGAGAACAAACAACAGAATCGATCCGAGGGAACCCTTGGTGATGATCGCTGCGGAGACGAGGATGGCGAGGCCGACGACATACGACACCGTCTGAGAAAGGTGCAAAGCGTCCATGCAAAAGAGCGCGATTAAGTAACATGCGACTGCTGCGCCGAGGATACCTACTTCTTTGAGCATATCGCCCACGCTCAGGCCCTTGGCCGAAGCTTCGGATTTTGGGAAATGCTGACCAAAGAATGCGAAGCCGTAGAGCACCGTTGGCACGAGGAAAAGACCGAGCTGTAGCTTCCAGCTCTGCGCGTTCGGGCCTTCACCGAGCGTCCAGCCGACCAGACCACCGATGACGAGACCGGCGGGCCAGCTCGCATGGAGGATGTTCAGGTAGTGGGTGCGGTTTTTGGGGAAGAGAGTGGAGACGAGCGGATTGGCCACAGCTTCCAGCGTGCCATTGGCGAGCGCGAAGATGAACGTGCCCCAATAGAGGAAGTTGTAGGCTGTTTCCGGGGCCTGGCCTTTGGTCGCGGCGAAGGTCACGAAGGCCGACAGCACATGGAACAGAAAGGCCGCCACGACCAGCTTGCCGTACCCGATCTTATCCACGATCACGCCGCCAATGATGATGCCGAAGCAGAAGCCGGTGAAACCAGCCCCGCCGATCGCGCCGAGTTGAGCCCCGGTGAAGCCGAAGTCGGCGGCCCAGTTGGCTAGAATGCCGCCGCGGATGCCGAATCCGATGCCGGCGGCGAGGATGGCTAAGAAGCCTGCGAACAGCAGGCGTTTAGCGTTTGGTGCGATACCTTCGTCACTCATGATTTTATAGTAGTGTTTGGTTGGGGTGTTGGTTTGGTTTGAGGGATCGTTAGATCGTGAATGCGGGGAGCTTTACGATCGCTCCGCCTTTGAGCGCGGACTCGTGGGCACAGAGGCCGACGCAGGTCCAGTTGGCGGATTGTTTGGCGTTGGGGAATGGGTCGCGATCGGTGACTAGTGCGTCGATGAT
>JANLQB010000559.1:0-1567 GCA_031367565.1 Verrucomicrobiota bacterium | reverse complement strand
CTGCTCGCCTTCATGGACAAACACAAGTTTGAGACGCTCGCCGACTTCAAAGGCAAATCGCTCGACTACTTCACCACCCACGCCGACCTCGTGAAGCGCCAGACCGAACGCAAAGCCGCGCAAAAAGCCGCCGCCGAAACGAAAAAAATGGTCAACGCCGACGGCGAATGGAGCGGGGATGATTTCGTGAAGCAGTCGAACGACCTCGCGCGCGGCTGAACCCCGTCACGACTCGATCGTCGCCACCGGCACACCCACCGCCATCGCCGCCGCCGCGATCATGCAATCCGCGTGCGACCCGCGACGGCGTCCCGTCCGGTGAAAAAGGCGCGAGGCTTCCTCGGCGTGTCGCGCGGTGAAATCGCTGACGCGCCGCTCCAGCACCGCGAAGACCGCGTCTTTCTGCGCCGCCGTCAGATGCCCGTTGCAAAATTCCGACCACGCGATCGCGGAGGTGCCCAGCTTTTCCCCATCCTCCAGCCACCCCGCGCTCTCTCCACCTTCTGCTTCATCGCAGGAATCTTCTCGATCCTTGACCGCCGCACGCCCGAGCCCGCCGCCCATGCCGAGCGCTTCGGCATCTTCGCCGACAAAGCACGCCCGCTCCCAGGACTCGACCCAAAGCTCGACGAGATTGCCGAAAAGGAACGGTAGCCGAAATACCCGAAGCCTTGATCCAGTCGAGACGGCTACCCGCTGCTCACAGCCCCCATCGGCGTCGTGGGCGGCGTGACGGATTCTCGCTGCGTTTGCGCCGCAGGCGTGGCTTGAACATGGCCGCCAGCATGCGATCAACCTCGGCGGAGTCGAACGCCTCCGGGTTATAGGCACCGCCATACCAGTCGAGGATCAGCTCCCGATATTCCGGATGCTTCGGATCCCGGGCCACCTCGCAAAAACGCTCGTAACCCGGCGGGCCGCCGCAGTCATCGGGCGGGCAGGCGCGCTGGCCGTCGGGACAGTGCGGGAGCGCGCCCGCGACATGAGGCAGCACTTTCTCCAACTCGATGTCGTGCTCCCAGCCGTCGCCGAAATCATATTCGTAATGCAACTTGCCGCGCGGCCGCAGATCCAGGGAGCCGAGCGTGTAATCCGCCTCGTCGAGCACTTCGCTCCAGTCCGCCGGGCTCGGCACCCCGAAGCGCATCCCCGTGCGCCGATCGCCGAGCGTGAACGCATGCAAGTGTGAGTCCGTCCAGCCCATCGCGACCTGGATCACCGTGTGCAGATCCGCGAGGGACATCGTGTTGGGCACCACGATCCGGCGCCACACCGGCGGCTGCGTGTAGTGCAAAGTCACCTTCATCTGCCAAAGCGCGGGTTCATCGTGATCCACCCGCAAAGCCGCCCCGGACGCCTCTGCGAGCGCCATCGAAAAATCTTCCTCCACTACCTCCTTGGCGAAATCCTCCTCCGTCAGTGTCGGCTCGGGAAGACACTCCTTCAGCGCGGGCAGCTTCGGCACCGGCACCGCGTCCCACTCCGCCGCGAGCTTCGGATTTGCCCCGCGCCACGCCGCCAGATACCGCCCCGCGCCGAGGAAGGTCGCATAACGTTCGATCAGCCC
>JANLQB010000557.1:0-3109 GCA_031367565.1 Verrucomicrobiota bacterium | reverse complement strand
GCGGCTTTCACGATCGCGGAGGTGACGAATGCGGTGCTCGGCACCGGATATTCTTCGCGGCTCAATCAGGAAATCCGCCTCAAGCGCGGCCTGAGCTACGGCGCGGCGAGCCGGCTCACGAGCAGCCGCGATTTCGGCGTCCTCGCGGCCTCTTGCCAGACGAAAAATGAATCCGCCGCCGAGGTCGTGCGCCTCATCCAAATCGAGCTTAAACGTCTCGCGACCGAGCCCATCGACGAGACTTATTTCGCCTCCCGCAAATCCGTCTTGACGGGAAATTTCTCGCGCGAACTCGAAACCAACGACGGCTACCTCGCGCGAGTCGCCGATCTCGCATTACACGATCTTCCCCTCGACTCGCTATCGACGCGGATCGAGCGCATCCAAGGCGTGAGCGCGGAGGAAGTGCGTGCCTTTTCGGAAAAACACCTCGCGCCGGACGCGATGACGGTGGTCGTGGTCGGTCGCGCGAAGGATGTCGCGACGGGGCTGCGCGAGGTTTTCCCAAAACTGGAAATCATTCCGCAGAACAAACTCGACCTCGACCGCACGCTGGACGCGAAGAAGGCGAAATAGAAAACGCGTCTCCGCGAGTCGCCTTTGCCCAGCGGGGCGACACTTATTTTTTACAACGCGAGGAATTTTCTAGCAGTGGACCGATGAGCGAGGCTATTTCCATCCCGCCATGATTCGTCGCGATTATCTTATCGTCGGAGCGGGTGTCGGCGGCGCCAGCGTTTGCGAAGGAATTCGCGAACACGACAAGAAGGGCACAGTTATGCTCGTCGGCGCCGAGGCATTCCATCCATATCACCGCCCGCAACTGCTTAAATCGCAGTTCGGGAAATCCCCCCAACCCATCGAGAAAATCGAAACGCAAAGCGCGGAGTGGTATGAGGAAAACAAGATCGATCTCCGGCTCGATACGCTGGTGACGCAGATCAATCTGGAGCGTCGCCTCGCTGTGCTCGGCACCGGGCAGGCCGTCGAGTTTCGTAAAGCGTGCATGGCCACGGGCAGCCGTCCGCGCCGTCCGCAAGTGGCAGGCATCGGGATCGGCAATGTTTTTTACCCGCGCTCGCTGCGCGATGTGCAGGCACTTCGCGAAGTGGTGGAGCTGGAGCCCAATGTGGCGATCATCGGCGGTGGATTGCTCGCCGCGGAAGCGGCGGCGGCGCTCGTGGGCTTTAAGAAAACGCAGGTCACGCTGCTGCATCGCGGAAGGAATTTGTGGGGGCGTTTTCTCGATGAGGAAACGGCGACGTGGCTTTCCGCTTACTTTGCGGATCATGGCGTGAAGTTGATGCTGAATGAGCAGATCAACGGCTTTGAAGGCCGCACGGCGCTGAAGAACATCCAGACGAAAAGCGGGCATCGTTTTTCCGCAGGAGTCGCGATCGTCGCGATCGGCGTGGAGCCGAATCTCGCGCTCGTGCAAAATACGCCGCTGGCCTACCCGCACGGAACGCCGGTGAACGACTACTTGGAGACCGATGAGAAAGGGATCTTCGCGGTGGGCGACATCGCTTCGTTTCCGGACAAAATCTTTGGCGGCCAGCGCCGGATCGAGCACTGGGCGAGCGCCATCGCACAGGGCCACATCGCGGGCGCGAACATGACGGCGAAAAAGCGCATCAAGTGGGACTGGACGCCGCACCATTCGAGTACGGTGTTCGATCTGCATTTCGATTTCGTGGGCGATTGCACGAAGCCTCCGACGCGCATCGAGATTGAGGGCGACCGCGCGAAGAAGAAATTCATCGTCCGGCACTTCCAGCTCACCGCGCTCACCGGCATCGTGCTTTGCAACCAGCCCGCCGACAAAGTCGAAGCGGCCAAAGAGCAGGTGAAAACCTGGCCTCGCGGAAAGGCGAAAATCGTCGAGGAGCGCGATTGAGATGACGCGGGCTCGCGCGTGGGCTCGCGGCGTCGTCCTTTTCGCGGTCCTGATCGCGGCTCTCGATCGCACAATCGCCGGGCCGGAAAACACGGTCATCGTGGTGAACGCCGATAGCTGGGCGTCCACCTACATCGCGAACGATTACATCCAGGCACGCGGCATCCCGCCGTGGAATGTCATCTACATTTCCGACATGCCGACTTTCGAGTCGCTGCCCATCGAGGAGTTCCGTCAGAAGATTTTTTTGCCCATCCTGCAAACGCTGGATAGCCGTGGCCTCGCGGCGCAGACGGATGCGATTCTGTATTCGGCGGACTTCCCGACGATGATCGATCTCTCGGGTGACATCGGGCAGGAGAAGCTGTCGCCCGCGTTGACCCCTTTCGGCTCCATCAACGGGCTGACTTTTCTCTACCAGGCGGTCGTGGCGAAATCGATCGCGGCGCTGGATCTCGGCTCGAACTACTACGCGCGGCGCGCGGCGCTCCCGCCGGAAACCAGCAAGTGGAGCGTGGAGGAACGGGAAGATTATACGCGCGCAACCACGCAGACTCAGGAAGGCGGCAAACAGGCTGTGGCGTTGCGTGCGAAGCCCGATCCCGCCGCGTCCGCGGCGTTGCAGGAAAAGATCGAAGGACTCATCGTGACATTGGAAAAACTCCAGGCGAAACACCCTGAAGCCGCGGAGCTGAACTACAATTTGGGATGCGCCCTCGCGCTCGGTGGCCGGTTCGGCGATGCCGTTCGCTCGCTGAATCGCGCCGTGGATTCCGGTTGGTTCGAAGTGCGCAATGCAGCCACGGACGAGGATCTCACGACTCTTCGCGGGCGACCTGATTTCGAGAAACTTCTAACCCGCACCCGCTCCATCAAATTTGAGCCCCAGCCCGCGATCGGGTTTCGCGGAGCGCTGAGCTGGCTCCCGATGGGCCAGGCGGCAGCTCCGGACGCCGGTCGGCGCTACCTCATCTCGACCGTACTCGCCTGTACGAGCGGACGCGGCACGTCGGTGCGCGAAGCGCTGGCCGGCTTGCGGCGCAGCGTTTCGGCGGACAGCCGCATGCCCAAGGGCACGGTGTACTTTGAAAAAAATGCCGACGTGCGCTCGACCACGCGGGAGTGGGGCTTCGATACCGCTGCGGAGAAATTGAAATCGCTTGGCGTCAACGCCGTCGTGGAAAACGGCGTCCTGCCGCTGGAGAAACTCGA
>JANLQB010000510.1:0-3457 GCA_031367565.1 Verrucomicrobiota bacterium | reverse complement strand
GGGCGCATGCCGCGACGACCATTGGGATACTCCGGCGTCTCCGCGACCCACAAACGGCCTGCGGGATCCCAGTCGAAATTCATCGGCTTCGTGATGAGCGGCTCCGACGCGACGAGCGTGAGTTTAAAATCGGGATGGATTTCGAGATTCGCGAGCGTGTCCGCCGGTTTCTGCGGGCCGCCTTCCGGGTAAGTCATCGCGGCGACTTCCTCCGGCTTGGTGAACTCATCCACGTTCGTCCGTTTCCCCGCCCAAGCGATGCCGCGCAGCAGGATCGCGCGATAGTTTGGCCGGTTGAAACTCGCGAACTGATGTCCGGGAATGCTGACGAACGCGCGATACGGCGCGCTGCCACCCTCGGCGGTCTTTTCATAAACCCACATCTGCGCCTGGATGTCGTAGATGTTCGGCTTGTTTCCTTCCGCTTTGCGACCTTCGCGGGCGTTCGGCGTGTAGCTCGATGCCAGCACGCGCGCCTCGGGCTTCATGTCCATGTCGTAATAAATCTCGTCGTCGAAGTTGAAATTCGACGCGCCCATCGTGATCGGGTGCCCGCCGCCGAGTCGCTGACTCTCGGTGAAATAAAGATCCATCTTCCCCTCGAGCCATTTCGTCGTGCCCGGTTTCCAAGCCCCGCCGAGCGTCTCGCGCCACCAGCCCGGATTCTTCATCGAAACCGCCGCCGTGTGGATGACAACCAGCCCGCCGCCGCGCTTCGTGAATTCATTAATGAGCGTCTCCTGCTCCGGCGTCGCGTCGCCGCCTTCCTGCGCATACGCCACGATCACGTCCGTGTTCTTCATCTGCTCCGCCGTCGGCCAGTCGGTGTTGCCGTCCACTTTCATCCCGCGTTCGGCGAGCAGCGTTTTCCATTCGGCGAGGAAACGCGGATGCGCGTGGACTTCATTGCCGCGATTCGCCGAGCCGCCGCGGATGAAGACGCGGAGCGGATCGGCGGCGTGCGCGTGGAGGACGGAGCAGGCAAGCGCCAGCGTGAAGAGGAGACGTTTCATAGAGTGTGGGAAAGGATACGCTTTTGGGGACGAGCGGGATACACGAGCGCGCAGACAACCGCGAGCATTCTCCGCCTCTTAGCCCGAAACCATCGGGGAAATGCACGAGAGACTATCGGCGAAGCACATCATGCGGCAGCGGCACCTGCTGCTTTTGCCGCAGGTAGAGGAAAAGATCGCGCACGCTTTCCTCGTCCACGCCCATGAGCAGACCTTCGGGCATGAGCGAGTTCGGGCTGACTTCAATCGAGGCGACATCCGCGCGCTGCACCGTCACGGGACCAGCGAAAGTTTTCAGCGTGACCGACGAAGCATCGTCCGCCGCGACGATGCCGTTCAGCGTCTGCCCGTCCTTCGTTTTCACAAACGTCTGCTGGTAGTCCTTCCCGATGGTCGCGTTCGGATCGAGGATGTTTTGCAGCAGGTAATCCACATCCGCGAACGAGCCCGGCAGCTCCGGCCCGATCTTCGCGCCTTCGCCAAAAAGCGTGTGGCAAATGGCGCATCGCTGCGTGAAAAGCACGCGCCCGTGGCTCGCATCGGCGCGCAGGATGGCATCGGTGCCGAGGAACTCTTTGTATTTCGCGATCTCCTTCTGCTTGTCCGCGGATGAAGTGCGCACCGCGCCCCAGTTCTTCGCGAGCCACGCGTCGATGCCAGCCTCGCGCAGGCTTTGCAACTGCCGCGCCGCCGGAGCACCGATCGCGGAACGCTCGAGCGTCTTCGCATCAATGGCCGCGAGAAGCGCACGGGCACTGGCTGCGCGGGCGAGCAGGGTGTTAATGGCGTCGCCCTTTCCCTCCGCGTCGAGCTTGGGAAAAACGGCGAGGATTTTCGCGGGAATGCGCGCGTCCTCGTAGCCGGCGAGCCCGCGCAACGCGGCCGCCCGCAGCGGCCCGGCTTGCGCCGTGAGATCGAGCAGCAGCGGAAGCGTCGCCGCATCCTTCGCCGAAAGCAGCGAATCGAGCGCGACCTTTCGCGCTTCCAGATTTGCCGTCGCCTCGCCGAGCGTCTTGCGCATTTCATCCAGCGCCGCGCCTCCACCGAAAATCGCCGCGAGCGCTCGGGCCTGCTGGCGCACCTCCTCGTTCGGACTCGCCTTCAGCTTTTCATAAAGCTCCGCCCAACCCATCGGCTCCGCGATCCCGCGCTTGCCTTTCAGCGAAGTGTTCAGCCCGCGCAAAATGGTCGCCTGCACCTCGGGCTTCTCGATTTTCCCGAGCGTCTTCACGAGCACACCGAGCCGATCCAGCGCGGCATCTTGCGCGAAAAGTGCGGCCGCTCCGAAGCCAAGCGCGACCGCAAAAATTCCGAGTTTCCTCATCGCTCGCTCAATTCCCGCCCGCCGCAATCCGCCGCGTGATGAACTCCTGCACTTTCGGAATCTTGCAGTTCGCGAGCAACTCCACGCCCTTCGCGATGTCCGCGCCGACCGCTGGCTCCGCGGCGTACCAAAGCATCAGCGGCAGATTGTGATCCTTCGCATCCTCGGCGTGCGAAGCGAGCCCTTCCAGGATCGGCCAGCGTTTCGCGATCTCGATTCGATTCGCCGCCGACGCGAGGTAAAGCCGCACGACCGGCGAAGCATCATCCGTCGCCATTTTCGCAAACGCCGCCAACTCCGCCACCGTCGGCGCGCCGTCTTCGCACACGAGCTGGATCGTCCACGCGCGGACATATTCCATCGGGCTCTTGAGCGATTCGAGCGCCACCGCTTCGGTCAAACTCCGCGTGCCATGCAGCGCCCAAAGCGCCCGCAGCTTCCGCGTCTCATCGGGATTTTCGCGCAGCATCTTCTCCAACGCCGCCTGCACCTCCGGCTTCGGCCCACGCTCGGCAAGGATGCGGCGCGCGTGCCGCACGTACCAGTCATTTTCGTTGAGCTGCATCTGCACGAGTTCAGCGTCCGTGGCCTTCCCCAAATCCACGCTCACCGGCTTCACGCCTTCATACACGACCTTGTAAATGCGCCCGTTTGAGCGGTCGGTGAATTCGCGCTGCTGATGACACGGCACCTTGTCGTACCAGTCGTTCACGAAGACCGAACCATCCGGCCCATACTGCGGACTCAGCCCGCGAAACCACGCATCCTCCGACACGAGAAAATCCAGGTGCTTCTCCGCCTTCATCCCAGAGCCGACGCGCGTCAGCTTCTCGTTCCGCATCTTATTCATATGGATGTCGTGAAAGAAAAATGTGTCGCGAAATTCCTTCGGCCACTGCCCGCCCAGATAAACCATCGCGCCGCAATACGCCCGCTTCTCGTATTCAAAATCCGCGATCGTCTTGATGTCCTCGTAGGTGAACTTGTTGAAGTGCTGCCCCGCCTGCCGCTGATACCGCGCGCCCTGAATGCACTGCCACATGTGCGGGATCACGCACGCCTCAAAATACGCCTGCCCGCGATCATCCCAATCCACGCCCCACTGATTGCTCGCGCCCTC
>JANLQB010000493.1:0-4839 GCA_031367565.1 Verrucomicrobiota bacterium | reverse complement strand
ACCCTTCGATGCCGTCGAATTTCAGCGCATCAAATTCACCGAACCCGAAAAATGCACCGGCGTCCGTCCGCACGATTGGCAGGAATCGCTGAGTTTTGCGGCCCTGCGCCTCACCCATCCCGACCACGATAGGTCGCGCCGTAGGCGGTGCAGATCAGCCGTCCGATGTTGGCAAAATCGTCCGTCACGCGCTCGTTGGTCAGGTCACCGTCCGCCCACCGCACGCGCAGCGCCTCTTGCTCTCGAGATCCTGAGTAGGCGAGGAACTGCAAGTTGTCCGCAAATTGCGTCGCGTTCCACGTTCACGGTTCGATGGGATAGGCCTTTGCACAGCCGCTTGTCCGTGTAGGAGGCGATCATGGGCGTCTTGATGCGATCCACGCGAATGTCGCCCAAGTGCGTCTTCCTTCGTTCCCAACGTCTGTTTTTCGTTTTGGATCGTGCCCGGCTTTTTGCGCGCACCTCGGCCTTCCCGAATTAGGTTTCGATGAATGCGAAGAGCATTGGCTTGCGGCCTGCGGACGGCAGGACGTTTTCCCGGCGATCGTGGCGCTTGATTTCGAGCGCCTCCTTCGCCTCGTTCGGCCACGCCATCATTTTTGAGCAGCGGAAAGCGGCGGGCCGTTTTCTTGTGGCCGTCTTGTTCAAGCCAAAGCTGACCGTAGTAGCGTCCATTGCGCACGTAAAGACTTGGAACTCTACGATTGCGGGAATCGCGTACAGTCATAAAGTGTGTGCGTTGACGTGCTGTGCCAGAGGCTTGTGCTTAGAGCTACCGAGATCATTTCCCGGTGTTTCGGGCCGATATTCTAGAGCCTATCTCAAAACCTCTTTCATGAGCAGGAGTGAGCAAGTTAAATGGATAAAGCCTTGGAACATCACGGTCGATTTTTCCCAGCGGATGCAGAGGCGGCGATAGTTCTGCAACCAGCTAATGGTGCGTTCAATCGTCCAGCGGCGTTTGTACCGACGCAACTGGCACCCGTCCTGAGTTTTGTTTTCGGGTTTGCGATTAGCGCGGTGAGGGGAAATCATTTTCACACCCTTGGCCGCCAACTGCTGATCGAGCCGATCAGAGTCATAAGCTTTGTCGCCAATGAGCTTCTGCGGGAAATCCACGCTGATCATGAAGTCAAAGAGCGGCTCCACCAACGTGCTTTCGTGCGGGCTGGCACTACCAGTGTTCACGGCGATGGGCAGACCGTTGGCATCCACCATGATCATGATCTTCACGCCCTTGCGAGGCCTTGGTGCATCCGACGCCATCCCCACCGCCTTTGGCTTTGGAAAAAGTGCCATCAATGTAACACTCATAGAGTTTGGAGCCTTTGCGCTCTTTGACGATGGATCCGATGGCGGCCAGCAAGGCTTCGAAAGCTCCCATCTTGACCCAGCGCGCAAAGCTGCGATGAACCGCGCTTTTGCTCCCGAACTGTGCCGGAAGGTCTTTCCATTTGGCCCCATTATCCAGAATCCAAAAGATGCCGCCAATCGCCTTGCGCTGATTCGTAGGAGGTCGTCCGCCTTTGGGACTAACAGGATGTTCCGGCAGCAAGGTGGCAAGCATATCCAATTCCGCATCAGCTAATTGTAACATTCACGAAAGCTAACAGAGCAAACCTCTCATGACCAGATGGTTTTGGGATAGGTTCTATCCTATCTACTTAATCCAACGCTTGCACGGGTTATTATCGCCGGGTTAATAGCGAGATTTTCTGCCCTGCTGGGGCCGTGAGCAGAGCGAACCTCCGAATAACGCTACCAACGCCTGTTCAAGTCAGCACAATTTACGATGCGAGCTATGACGACTCCAGAAATCCAAGCCCGTCGTTCTTTTCGTTACGAAACTTCATTTTCGAGAAGCGAATTACATAGGCGCATGGCACTAGATGAAAGGCAACGGTGATCTGATTTTACCAAAGGTAAGAACAAGACTAAACCGTGCGAACAAGCAATGTGTTCTTGATCGTGTTCACGGTGCGGAAATTTTGCAGCTTAGTCAGCAGCATTTCCGTCAGCTTGGCGTTGATCCCCAGAACGAGGACTCCCTCGGTGGTGCGAAGATCCTGAGCGAGTACGTATCCGACGCGCAGTTCTTCGATCTCCAGTGTTTGCGGTGGTCCCTGCACTTCACCAATCACCGCGCTGAGCGACACGTCACACCAGCAGGAGACGGAATTCAGCACTTTGGGGTCATACCGTCCGTTCCGTTCCTGCATTTTTTGAAATGCGGCCGGTCGCGAGAGGGATTGGTCCTCCAATTCAAGCAGGTCGCTCAAGACGTGGATGATCCTGGCACCGATCGGGATTTCATCTCCAGAAAATGAATCGACGGGAAAGCCCGATCCGTCGAAATGCTTTTGCTGGTAGCGCACGATGTTCGCAACCGGGCCGAGCCGCGGGATATTTTCGATGAGCCGCGCTCCAAATTCCGGCACCCGATTGACGATGTCTTTCTCGGGACCATTCAGCGTTTCACCACTGCGGAGTTTTTCCAGCACGGCGGGCGGGATGGTGACGCGCCCGATTTGGGAGAGCAGCGCCGCGAGTTCCAGATCCCACGAGACGCTCGTGTTCGAGCTGCAGACGAAATCGGAAAGGTATTCCTTGAGCTTCTGGCTGCGCTCGAATGTGGCGGGATCGAACAGCGAGAGGATTTCCGTGAGCACTTTGACGGCACCGCCGAGCGTGTTTTCGAGCAGCTCCTTTTCGGCGGTGAGCAGGCGGAATTGTTCGAGCGCGGAATCGAGTGCCGGCGCGAGGGTGGGCGGCGGGCACGGTTTGGTGAGGAAGCGGAACACGCGTCCGTCGTTCACGGCATCCATCGCGGTCTTCTGATCGGCATTGCCGGTGAGCATCATGCGGACGGCATCCGGCGCGGCGGTCTGGACGTTTCTGAGAAATTCGAGGCCGTTCATTCCCGGCATCTGCATGTCGGCGACGACGACGGCGTAGGGGCCGCTGTTCGCGATTTTTTGCAGGCCGTCGGCACCGCCGACGGCGGTGTCGATGCTGAATTGTTTACGCATGCCGCGCTGGACGGCTTCGAGGAGGTTTACGTCGTCATCGACGAAGAGGACTTTGGTATTCATATCGGTTGGCGGGTTTAGTTTTGGCCGGGAGGGCAGTTGAGTGTTTCCTCCACCGCGCTGCGCCAGGCAGGAAGGCGTTCGGAGAGTCCGATCCTGGCGAGGTATTCCAAATCGATCGGTGGAGCGGGCTTTTTGGATTTTGCGGAAGCGCGTTCGCCGACGAGGCATTCGGCGACGTGGACGGCAGTGAGCGGTGAAAATTCCGGCGTTTTGGAAGCGCGGGGCTGGTGATGCAGGCTGATGCCTTCGATGACCCGCGCGGGCAGGCCCCATAGGCCGAGCAAATAACCGCCGACTTCAGCGTGGGTGGTCCCGAAAATTTCCACTTCAGCGGTGCAGCCGTCCGCGTCGGGCTGGGCCGAGGCGCGCTCGAACTGCTCAGGCATGCTGCTCGCGAGCACGAGATCACCGACATCGTGGAGCAGGCCCGCCACGAATGCGTCATCGACGATCCCCCGGTGCATATCCTCCGCCTTGGCGATGGCCCGCGCGGCTGCGCCGACCTCCTGGCTGTGCCTCGCCGCCTCCTCTGCGGAATAACCGTTCGGCGCTTTTGTTTCGTACTGGCCAAACACATTCGTGGCGAGGACCAGCGATTTAAGCGTGTCGATCCCGAGATAGCCCGCGGCGTCGATTGGTCGCGAGACGCGGCGGGCGAGCCCGAAGAACGAGGAGTTCACGATCTGGAGAATCTTCGCGGTCATCGCCATGTCGCGGGCGATCAGCGCGCCGACATCCTCGATCGACGAGTTGGGATCGTGCAGCAGCTCGACGATCTTCGTGTAGATCTCGGGAATGCTGGGAAGGTGTTTGAGTTGCGCGACGAGTTTCATCACATGCTCGTTTTGCAGCGCGAACGCGGGATCGGTCAGGCGCGTGACCGTTTGCTTGAGCGTTTCCGCGTCGCACGGCTTGCTGAGATACTGGTGCGCGACGCCGACGCACTGGACCGCGAGATTTTGTTCGGCGTGGCCGGAAAGGACGAGGCGGACCGTCCTCGGCGAGTGCAGCCGGGCATGGTCGAGCACATCGGCCCCGTTGACGCCGGGCATCATCATGTCCGTCACCACCACATCGTAGTCGGCCACCGCGAGCTGCTCCTTCGCCTTCGCGCCACCGTCGGCAAAGTCCATGTCCCACTGCTCGCGCATTCCGCGGAGCATTCGCTGGATTCCTTGGAGCACCAACGGCTCGTCATCGACAAACAGGATTCGTTTTTTCATGCGGCTTTCTTTTCGGCGTTGGAGTGGATCGGCAGGCGGATGATGAAAGTGGTCCCCTTCCCGACTTCGCTTTCCACGTCGATGGTCCCGCCGTGCTTATCGACGACCACGGAATGCGCGATCGCGAGCCCCTGGCCGGTGCCCTTGCCCACGCCTTTGGTGGTGAAAAAGGGATCGAAAATCTTGCATCGAATTTCCTCGGGAATGCCCGTGCCCGTGTCGCCAATGCGGACTTGCACGCAATCGCCCACGCACGCCGTCGAGACCGTCACGGTGCCCTTGCCCCCGTGGCCGTCGCCGACCACATCGGCAATCGCGTGGCTGGCGTTGACGACCAGGTTGAGGATCACCTGGTTGAACTCGCCCGGCAGGCACGACACCGGCGGGAGCGCGGGATCGAAATCCGTCACCATCTCGGCCACGTATTTCCATTCGTTCGAAGCTACCGTCAGCGTGCTGTCGATCGCGCGGTTCAGGTCGATCGCGGTCTTCTCGTTGCTGCCGGGATGTGAAAACTCCTTCAT
>JANLQB010000482.1:0-3627 GCA_031367565.1 Verrucomicrobiota bacterium | reverse complement strand
ACCTGTAACCATCGACTTTTGCTCACCGAAATCTTCGCTGTCCACTTGATCGGGATTGGTGGCTCCGCGGGTCCCATAGCCAAATTCGAGTTTCAATTGACGCTGGGTGGGAATCACCGAAACCGAGTCGATGCCAAGCGGAAACTTAAAGTGCAAACCGGCGGGAACCTTGTTCAGGAACTTTCCAAAACGCAAAACCACGCCTTCAGACTCCGCTGGGACCGTGTAAAAGGCCGTCCACGCAAAAATCGCAATTCCAACTGCCACCGTCGCGGTGACAAATTGCCGAATCGCATGCGGATTGGGGTTAAAACTCGGCATTCGAGGCTGGGAATTGGCAGGCATGAGGCGCGATACTACAAGCGCGCCATCCGAAGCGCAATCCCGATCACCCCGCCGTCCAATTGACGAGAGGGATCGCCTCGCCGACGATCCCGCCATGAATCGCCGCCCCGGACCGCTTCTCATATTCTTTCTCCTGCTCAGCGCGGCGCTCGCGCCCGCTCAAACCGCGCGGGACACGACGGTCGAGATCAGCGCAACAGTGCAAGTCTCTCCTTCGCAGATAACGCTGAGCTGGCTGCCGACTGCATTTCCGCTGAACCTTCAAAAGGTCTTCCGAAAGCCAAAGGGGGCACACGCATGGATCGACATCGCAACCCTTCCCAACAGCGCGACCACATTCGTGGATACTTCGGTCGTCGTTGGGATCGCATATGAATACTACATCGTCCGGTTGTTTACCTCTGAAAGCCAAAGCTCTGCCTCTGGCTATGTGACCGCCGGCATTCGCCTTTCGCTGAAGTCAACCCGCGGACGAGTTCTACTATTGGTTGATAACACAATGGCAGCGAGTCTGGCGACGGAACTGGACACTTTTGTGGAAGACTTGATCGGCGATGGCTGGAGTGTGGCCAGACAAGATGTGGCGCGTAACGACACTGCGCTAGCGACGAAAGCGATAGTTCAGTCGCTTTATAACGCCGATCCGACCAACACCCGGAGCCTGATTCTCCTCGGCCATGTCCCGGTGCCCTATTCAGGCAATCTCAATCCAGATGGACACCCGGAGCATCGCGGAGCGTGGCCTGCGGATGCCTATTACGGAGATATGGATGGCGTCTGGACAGACGCGATCGTGAATAACCCAGGAGCAGCGCGGATTGAAAACCAGAACACTCCCGGCGATGGGAAGTTTGACCAAAGCGGCCTGCCTAGCGATGTCGAGCTCGAGGTCGGCCGCATCGACCTGGCAAATATGTCCGTGGCTTCCCCGACTCCGAACGAACCCGACCTGCTCCGCCAGTATTTGAATCGCGATCACGCTTTCCGATTTAGGACGGGAAATTTTTCGAATGTCCCGCGCCGCGGCTTGATCACAGATAATTTCGGGTATTTCGGCGGGGAAGCCTTCGCCGCTTCAGGCTGGAGAAATTTCACGGCCTTCTTTGGCTCCGCGCCGGGCGCGATCGTTCAACAAGGCTGGTTCTCCACGCTGGAAAACAATGCCTATCTTTGCGCCTATGGATGCGGAGGGGGCACCTACAATGCCGCCGGAGGCGTTGCCTATGTTGGAGATTTCGCGACTACGAAATGCCTTTCCGTCTTCAATCTGCTCTTTGGAAGTTACTTCGGAGACTGGGATGCCGGGAATAGCTTCCTGCGGGCACCCTTGGCCGGGCGCTCGGACTCTCTGGGCCTGGTGAGCGTGTGGGCCGGGCGTCCGCACTGGCACATGTATCACATGGCCATGGGTGAGACTGTGGGCGATTCGACGCGGACGACACAGAACAACATGGGTTTCGGCACCGGAGGATATGTTTTGAATAATTCGGGATACGGCGTCCACATCGCGCTCATGGGCGACCCCACGCTGCGCCTGCATCCGGTTCTCCCGCCGTCAAACCTGATCATCGAATCCAGTTCGGGAAGTCCGTCGCTTTCATGGACAACCTCAGGAGATACGAACATCGAAGGTTATGCCGTCTTGCGCAGCAGCACAGCCACTGGCCCTTTTGATAGCGTGGGTGGTTCGCTGATTGTGGGAACGACGTTCGCGGACCGATCGGGTACACCTGGCCAAAGTTATCACTACCAAGTTCGGACGGTGAAGCTGGAGACTAGCGCCAGTGGCACCTATCTGAATGGAAGTCAGGGCATGTTTGGAGCCGGGAGCTTTGCCAGTCCGGTTGCCCGCGAGATTCAAGTCACTGGAAACGGCCGGGCGATTCCAAATGGGGATGCCACCGGCTCGATTCCCTCGGGCACAGACTTCGGTGTGGCTGAGGCCACGGTTGGATCGGTCAGCCGCACCTTCACCATCGCCAACGCAGGCACCAGCGCGCTCGCGCTCACAGGCACGCCGATCGTTCAACTCACCGGATCGGGCGCATATACCGTCGTCGCACAGCCGCCCAATAGCGTTCCCGGCGCTGGCTTTGTGACGTTCCAAATCACGTTTTCACCCAACACCGTCGGCACGCATACGGCGAACGTGATCATCGCGAATAACGATCCAGACGAAAGTGCGTATCAGTATTCCATTTCCGGGACCGCGCTTCCACCCGCGCCCGAGATCAACGTTTCACCTGCCATCATCGGGGCCACTTTGGCCCCCGGGAATTCCATCACGTCTCCAGTCACCATTGGAAACACCGGCGCCGGCACGCTCAATCACGCCATCACCACTTCTCAAGCGGAGTATAGCTTCCGCGACTCCAATTCATTCGGCGGACCCGGCTACGCGTGGATCGACATTAGCGCAACCGGCACCATAGCCACCGAACTCAACCATCAAGATGATCTGGTAAGTGGAGCGATTCCGCTTGGCTTCAGCTTTCCGTTTTTCGGAAATAGCTTTAGCTTCGTGAGGGTTTGCACGAATGGGTTCATTAGCTTCGAAAGCGCCTCCCCGCTTTTCTTCGGGCCAAGTTTTCCCAGCCTGGAGGCTTCAGGAAATGTCGTCGCGGCGTTTTGGAACGATCTCATCCTGGATGCCAGCAGCCGCATCTACACCCAACAGGTCGGCAACTTGTTTGTCATTCAGTTTGAAAATATCGCGCGCTTTGGTGCGGAAACCGAACGAGTCACATGCGAGATCATCCTCCGGCAAACGGGCGAGATCTTTATCCAATACAAACTAGTGCCCGCTGGCTTTACGGATTACAGCGTCGGGATTCAAGACGGGCAGCGGTCGCGCGGATTGCAGGTGGCTTACCATGCGAACTACGCCCAGCCGCAACTAGCCGTGCGAATCACGCCTCCCGGATTTGATACCTGGCTGGGCGCAAGCGTCGCCAGCGGGACGGTGGCTGCCGCAGGGACGCAAGGTTTCAATGCCACGCTGAATAGTGCAGCGCTTTCCCCCGGACGCTATTTCGCGTCACTCCGCGTGGATTCTAACGATGCCGATGAGCCGCGCACTTCGGTTCCGGTGGAATTGACCGTGGCCGGGGCCGAGGTCGAGGTATTAGGAAATGGCCTGGTGATCCCAGCCGGCGATACCACGGCGGCGGCGGTGGATGGTACCGACTTTGGCATGGTGGCGATCGCTGGCGACTCGGTCACACGTGCGTTCACGATCCGAAATTCGGGCGCTGATCCCCTCACCGTTAGTTCCGTGGGAGT
>JANLQB010000480.1:0-2695 GCA_031367565.1 Verrucomicrobiota bacterium | reverse complement strand
CGAGCCGCTCCCGGCGGATTCACCGTTGCGCGGACTGCCAAATCTCATCCTCACGCCGCACCTCGGCGCATCGACGGCGGAAGCGCAGGAAGGCGTGGGCATCGAAGTCGCGGAGCAAATCCGCGCGGCCTTGTTGCACGGCGAAATCCGCAACGCGGTCAACGCGCCGAGCATCGACGCGAAGACGCTAGCGATCATCGGACCACACCTCGCGCTTGGCGAACGGCTGGGACGTTTCCTTTCCCAAATCGCCGCAAAACGCTGCGACGGGCTGAACATCAACTACAGCGGCAAGATCAACGAAGTGGACACGACCGCCGTGACGCGGGCGATCCTCACCGGCTTCCTGCGGAAAGCGGGCGGCGGGGAGGTGAACCAAGTGAACGCCGCGTCTTTCGCGGAAACGCTCGGGCTGAAAGTGACCGAGTCGCGTGAAAGCAGCCTCGGCGATTTCACCGAACTCATCGAACTGACCGCAGCGGGCGAGGCGGGCTGGGTCAGCGTCGCGGGCACATTTTTCGGCGCGACGCCACGCATCGTGAAGATCAACGGTCGCCACGTCGAAGCGCGGCCCGAAGGGGTGCTCCTCGTCATCGAAAATCGCGACCGGCCCGGCATCGTCGGCCATCTCGGCACGCTCATGGGTAAGCACGGAGTCAACATCGCGGGCATGTCGCTGAGCCGGAATGAAGAAGGAGGCCAGGCGCTCACGATCCTGAATCTCGACGCCGCTCCGGGCGCTGCGCTGCTCAAGGAATTGCTCGCCGAGGCAGACATCCAGAGCGCGCAAGTCGTCGAGTTGTAACGCGCGTTCGCGTTTCCTCTCGCGAATAGGTTTGGCGTGCTGCTAAACAGCACGCCGCCTTCATTCCCATGACTTACAACGACCTTCTCCAGCATTACTTCGAGCGCTCCAATGCGCTGCAAAACTACTGGACGCTTTACGTCGTAGTCATTGGCGGACTGCTCGCGTTTTCCTCGATCCGCAAACAAGGCGATTGGCTCACGACGCTCCTCGTCTCGATCCTCTTCAGCTTTTTCGCCTACAAAAATCTCGGTGCGATTGGTGAGGTTACAGAGCAGCGATTCGCCATTCAAGATGTCGTCTGGAAAACGCTGCCGCCACCCATGGAACGTACGGAGGTCGACAAAGAGAGGACGAGGCTCCTCGGGACGCTCACGCCGCCCGCTTACGAAGGCGTGCGCAATTTTCACGTGACCAGCGACGTGCTGACGATCCTTGCACTGTGGTCGATGGAACGAAGGCGGCAGCCACACGCGAGCGAATCGCACCCGGCGTGAGTTCCTTTCGGAAAACGCTCTTCATCAATCCGCCGTCGTGGCAGGGCTTCGACGGCGGCGCGGGGTCGCGTTATCAGGCGAAGCGCGAGATTAAATCGTTTTGGTTTCCGACTTGGCTCGCGCAGCCCGCCGCATTGATCGAGGGCTCGCGGCTCGTCGATGCGCCGCCGCACGATCAGACGCGCGACGATGTGTTGAAAATCGCGCGGGATTTTGAAGTAGCGATCATTCACACGAGCGCGCCGACGCTGCGAGGGGATGCGGAATTGGCGGAGGCGCTGAAGTCGCAGAACCGCGATCTGCTCGTGGGGTTGGTCGGGGCGCATGCGGCGGTTTTGCCGGAGGAAACTTTGGCGGCAAGCGAGGCGATTGATTTTGTCGGGCGGAAGGAATTTGACTTCACCTGCCAGGATGTCGCACTCGGGAAACGGCTCGCGGACATTGATGGGCTCTCGTTTCGCCGGGATGGGAAAATCATTCACAATGCGGAGCGGGCGAGCATTCAGGATTTCGATGGGCTGCCGAGCGTGATGGACGTGTATGCGCGCGATCTGACGATCGAGAATTATTTCATCGGTTACCTGAAGCATCCTTACGTCTCGCACTACACGGGGCGCGGCTGCCCCGCGCAATGTACCTTCTGCCTTTGGCCGCAGACGGTCGGCGGGCACAAATATCGAGCGAAATCGCCCGAAGGCGTGACGCGTGAAATGGCGCACGCGAAGAAACTTTTTCCGCAAGTGAAGGAGTTCTTTTTCGACGACGACACTTTCACCGCCTACCAGCCGCGCGCCCGCGAGATCGCGAAACAGCTCGGCAAACTCGGCATGACGTGGAGCTGCAACGCGCGGGCGAACGTGAATTACGAGACGCTGAAGACGATGCGCGACCATGGGCTGCGGCTGCTGCTTGTCGGCTACGAAAGCGGGAATCAGGCGATCCTCGATAACATCAAAAAAGGGATCCGGCTGGAGGAGGCGCGCGAGTTCACCGCGAACTGCAAGAAGCTCGGGATCACGATTCACGGGACGTTCATCCTCGGGCTGCCGGGCGAGACGCATGAGACGATCAAGCAAACGATCGAGTTCGCAAAAGAAGTCGATCCGTTTTCGATGCAGGTCAGTCTCGCGGCGCCGTATCCGGGCACGGAGCTTTACCGGCAGGCGAAGGAGAATGGCTGGTTCAGCGAGGAAGTCGGCCTCGTCGATGGGAGCGGTCAGCAGACGGCGGCGCTGGAATACGATGGCCTTTCGCGCGACGAAATTTTCCACTACGTCGAACGTTTCTACAAAGCGTATTACTTCCGTCCGCGGGCCATCGGGCGGATGCTCGGCGAGATGCTCCTGGATTTCGACGTGCTGAAACGGCGGCTGCGCGAGGGCGAGGAGTTCTT
>JANLQB010000467.1:0-2170 GCA_031367565.1 Verrucomicrobiota bacterium | reverse complement strand
CCGCGCGCCTTGAGGCCGAGACTTTTCTCGCGAAAGGAACGCGAGGACTGCCCCTGGATGTCGAGGGCCACCGGCTCGGTGAAGACGAACGGCCCGCCGTTGTCGAACCACTCGATGTTGCCGAGGCGCTCCCATGCGGAGCCGCGCTGGGTGTAGTTCGCGGGCGTGTGGCCGGTGAGCGGTTCGCCGGGATGCGCGGCGACATACGCATCGAAAATCGCGCCGAGCATGTAGATGCCCGAGTTGTAATCGAAGAGCCCCGGCTGCGGCGTGACGATGCTGAGCGTCGGCAGCCCGTCGGTGCGCGTGGCGTCGGGGCCGATGAAATACGTGCGCGTGACGACCGGGCCGGGGATCGCGCCGGGCCGCGTGGCGCGGGCGCGGACGACGGTGCATTTGCGGACTTCGCCGACGGGCGGCTTCCAGCCGTCGGTGTGCTGATTCGCAGTCGAGGTGCCCTGGATCAGCGAGAGCACATTCGGCTCGCCCGCGCGGCTGGCGAGCGCGAGCGGCGCGGTGTAAGCGGTCGAGGATTCCGTGGGCTCGGCGCTGTCGAGCGTGTAGCGCAGGGTCACGCTGCCCTCGTTCGTGGAGAGCGCGAGCGACTGCGTCGTGCCGAAAAATCCCGGCGGCAGCGAGAAGGCGGGCGGGTCGAAGACGATGCTGTCGGAGGCCGTCTGCGTATTGTTCGAGCGGCCCGGCGTGGGTGTGGCGAAGAACTTCCACAGCGCGCCCGTGCCATTGGGCACGCGGCCCAGGCTCACGTCGCTGCGCAGGCGCGCGGCGGGCGCGCTCGTGCTGTAGGCGAGATCGGGGCTGGTGAGCACGACCGTCTCGCCGCTGGAGGTGAGTTGGAAATTCGTGTGCAACGGCGCACCCGCGATGCGGCGATCTTTGCCCGACGCGAACACGACGAGGTAAGTATGCGGCGGCATCGTTACGGCTGGGAAAATCCATTTGAACGGCTGCCCCGGCGAATCCGTGAAACCCCATCCGGTCAGCGTCACGGGCACATCGCGTCCGTTGAAAAGTTCGATCCAGTCCGACGAATCGCCGTCTTCATCGGACAATGAGCCCGAGTTCGAGCTGACAACTTCATTGATCACCAGCTCGCCATTCAGCGGCACCACGGGGCCGGTGATCGCGTCGATTTGGAAAATGCGCGACCCGGTGCCGGCGCGGCGCGTGAACTCGATGCGGAAGTCGTCGCCGACGATCGCGCCGTCGGCGAACATGCGCGTCACCGTGCCGTCGAACCCGTTGTTGTCGAAGAGATCGACCTCGATGCCCCCGACGAGGAAGCGCACCAGTTCGGTGTCGCGATTCGAGTCCGCGCCGTCGCCGCTGAGCGCGATGCGAAAACCCGCCAGCGAGAGCGGCTCCGTGGTGCGCCACGCGATGAAATCCACCGTCTCCCCGCCGTCGCCCATGACGAGATTCCCATTATCCGGCACGCCGCCGTCGCCGAAAATGAAGTCCTCCGGCTCGACCGCGCCGTTCTTGTTTCCGAACGCATCCTCGATCGTATCCGTGCCGAGCACGCGGCTGCTCGCGGTGAAATTTGTCGCGAGCCCCGGCCCCTCGTCGTCGCTCGCCGCAGCCCCGCGCCCCGTGAGCGTGTTGGTCGCCGCGTTGAAAGCGAGGCGGTCGAGAAACGTGCCCGTCGTGGTGCCCGCCGTGCCGCTCGCATCCAGCTCGACCACGCGCGGACCGGCGCTCGTGAGGCGCGTCAATTCGAGGCGGAACGCGCGCACGTTCGCCGTCGTGCCGGTGAGCGCGCTGTCGCTGATGAGCAGCGGCGTGTTCGCGTTCGCCCCGCCGGTGAGCGGGATGCTGCCGCCGGAGATTTGCGAAAAATTCACGCCGTCCGCGCTCGCGAACAATTTAAACGACCCTGCGCCGCGCGAGGCATTGCCCGGCCCGTCCTGCGAAAGCCGCAGCGCGATGCTGCTGAGATTGACCGGCGCGACCGTCTGCCATTCGAGAAAATCCACCGCACCCACCGCGCCGCCATCCTGAAAAATCGCGTGCCCCGGTTCCACCCACGCGCCCGCGTTCGTCAGCCCGAATGCGAGACGCGGATCGGAATTTCCGCAGCACGAATTTTGCGGCGACGACGAGATCACCCGCACGCCCTGCGCGACATCGAAGAGATCGCCCGTCACGCCCT
>JANLQB010000378.1:0-4523 GCA_031367565.1 Verrucomicrobiota bacterium | reverse complement strand
GCTTTCCGCGTTCCCTTGTTGGCTGGCTCTCGCCTTCTCACCGGCGCACGCGCTGGATCGGCTTCCGTATAACAACTCCGGCCTCATCGTGGATCTCGGCGTCGGACTTTGGGCGTGGCCGGTGCCGTGTGATGCGGATGGCGATGGTGATTTTGATCTCCTCGTTTCGTGCCCGGACAAGCCGAGCAACGGCGTTTACTTTTTTGAAAACACGACGGGCGATACCGCGCCGAACAAGCTGCCTGTTTTCAAACCTGCGCGGCGGCTTAGCGCGACGGAAAAGTACCTCATGCCGAGCTACGTGGATGGGAAACTGCGCGTGCTTTCGCCGGGCGTAGAGTATCCAGATTTTGCGCGCGTCGGGATCGCGCGAAGGGTGGCGCTGCCGGTGCAGCCGGGCTTTTACAAACCGCGGGGAACCGCGAGCGGCGGGCCGCGGTTGAGGCATGATCAATGGCATTACGCGGACTACGATGGCGACGGGCGACCGGACATCGTCGTGGGGATCGAGGACTGGAGCGACTATGGCTGGGACAATGCGTGGAATGAGCGCGGCGAGTGGACGAATGGACCGTTGCGCGGGCTCGTTTTCATTTTGCGAAATCTGGGTGAAGGGAAGTTTGCGGAGCCATTTCAGGTGGTGGCGGCTGGCATGCCGCTGCAAACCTTTGGCTGCCCTTCACCGAACTTTGTGAACTTTGATGGCGACGACGATCTTGATCTGATCTGCGGCGAGTTCCTCGATGGCTTCACCTATTTTGAAAACATCGGCACCAGCTCCGAGCCGCGCTATGCTGCCGGGAAACGGGTCACTGATCCGCGTGGCCACGCGGTGAAGATGGATTTGGAGATGATCGTTCCGGTGGCGTTCGATTGGGACAAGGATGGCGACATTGATCTCATCGTCGGCGACGAGGATGGGCGCGTGGCGTTCGTGGAAAACACGGGCGTCTTTTCCGATGGCGCGCCGGTTTTCGAGCAGCCGGTGTATTTCAAACAAGAGGCTGACACGCTGAAATGTGGCGCGCTCGCGACGCCGGTCGGGGTGGATTGGGATGGCGACGGGGATATAGACATCGTCAGCGGAAATACGGCGGGCTATATCGAAGTCTTCGAGAATCTGAGCGGGCCAAAAGTCGCCGGGCCGAAGTGGGCCGCGCCACGCCGGTTGGAAGTGGATGGCAAACCTTTCCGCGTGATGGCCGGGCCGAACGGCAGCATCCAAGGCCCCGCCGAAGCGAAGTGGGGATACACGACTTTCAGCGTCGCGGATTGGGATGGCGATGGGCTGCCGGACATCGTGCTGAATAGCATCCTCGGCGAGGTCGTGTGGCTGCGAAACGTCGGCACGCGCGCCGCACCGAAGCTCGCCGCGCCGCAGTCGGTCGCAGTCGAATGGGACGGCCCGCAGCCGGCGCTGGCGTGGGGCTGGCGCAAACCGCAGAGCAACGCGCTGCTCACGCAATGGCGCACGACGCCGCTGGTTTTTGATTTTAACAAAGACGGTTTCGCCGACCTCGCGATGCTCGATCAGGAAGGTTATCTCGCCTTTTTCGAGCGCGCGAAAGTGGACGGTAAACTCATCCTCAAAGCTCCGCGGCGCGCCTTTGTGGATGAAGCCGGAGCGCCGCTGCGGCTGAACGCGAAAACTGCCGGCGCGAGCGGACGCCGGAAGCTGTGCGTCACGGATTGGGACGGCGACGGGAAGTTCGACTTCCTGCTGAATTCCTCGAACGCCGATTTCCTCCAGCAGGTCGGCGAGCGTGGTGGCGCGTGGGTTTTCAAAAACGCCGGAACGCTCGATACGAAGAACATCGAAGGCCACGACGTAAGCCCGGCGGTGGTGGATTTCGATGGCGACGGCGTGCCCGATTTTCTCGGCGGCGCGGAGGATGGCCGCTTCTACTTTCTCAAAAATCCCCGCGCGAAATGACGCGCTGCTTCCTGAGCGCGACATTGACAGAGACGGATGCTGCGCTCTTCTGGAACTCGAATCCCATGTTGCCAAAATCCTTCCACCCACCGGTCTTCGCAGCCGTTCTTGTCGCCATGTCTTTATTCCCAGAAAACGCTTCCAGCAAACCCAAGGAACCCGCACCCACGCCCGCTCCGAAAGGCGCGGCGGCGGACACGAAAAAATCCATCCCCAGCGACGAGGAGTTGCGCAAGAAGCTCACGCCGGAGCAATACGCGGTGACGCGGGAAAACGCGACGGAGCGGCCTTTCACGAACCAGTATTGGAAGCACAACGAGGAGGGCATTTACGTGGACATCATTTCGGGCAAGCCGCTCTTTTCCTCGAAGGATAAATTCGACACCGATTGCGGCTGGCCTGGTTTTGCGAAGCCGATCGACGCGACCGAGGTGAAGCAGCTCTCCGACAAAACGCACGGCATGGAGCGCATCGAAGTGCGATCGGCAACGGGCGAAGCGCATCTCGGGCACGTCTTCAACGACGGGCCAAAAGAAAAAGGCGGGCTGCGCTACTGCATCAACTCCGCGTCGATCCGCTTCATCCCAAAAGCGAAGATGGCCGAGGCAGGTTACGGCGAGTGGCTCAAGACCTTTGACGCCAAGGAAACGCCACCGGCAAAGCCCGCGGCGAAATAGCCCTCGTGCGGTCAGCGCTCGCCTACCACGTCCGAGCTTACGTGGGGTTTCCGCTATGGCGAAATTGGGAGGGCGTCGCGCTCGTCACGGCGCGAAAGGCGCGGGTGAAGGCGCTGTGGTCGGTGAAGCCGCATTCGTACGCGATGTCGGCGATGGTGCGATCGGTCTCGCGGAGGAGGCGCGAGGCGGCGGCGAGGCGCGTTTTGGTGATGAGCTGACTCGGCGTGATGCCAAAGATGCGCTTGATGATGCGGGCGAATCGCGCGGCGGGCAGGCCGGCGCTGCGCGCGAGGGTGGAGGGGGTGAGCGAGTCGGCGAAGGCGGTTTCGAGGCGGCGCAGGGCGGCGGCGATTTCTGCCGGGATTTCCTTCGTCGGCATCGGAGCGCGCACGTCTTTCGACATACCGATGATGCCGGTCACCCTGCCCGCAGCGTCGCGCATGGGAAGTTTTGTGGTGAGGCACCAGACGGGCTTTTGCGGTGAATACCATTGGAGTTCGAGGCGCTCGATGATGGGGCGACCGGTGCGCAGCACGGTGGTGTCTTGCTCGGTAGGGATGCGCCCGAAATCGCCGGGGCACACCTCGCGCGGGCGGCGTCCGAGCATTTCTGATTTGCGGCGCAGGCCGTGACGTTCGACGAGCGAATCGTTCACGACGATATAACGACCGGCGGCGTCTTTGATGAAAAAGGCGATGTCCGGCGTGTGATCGAAAAGCTGTTCGAGCAGGCGCAGATCCACGCTGGAGGCGACGGCGCGAAGCGTGGCGGCTGTGCTGAGTTTCATGCGGGCGAGCGGTTTCGGGTCAAGACGTTGGGAGAGGCCAACGGTAGTTTTTGCAAAGAATCGGTCAACCCGCCGCTGTCGCCTTCCCATGAAAATCACCCGCATCCTTGCCTATCGCGTCGAACTCCCACTCGTCGAAACCACCTACCAGTGGAGCGGCGGAAAATCCGTCACTGTCTTTGACAGCACCATCGTGCGGGTGGAGACGGACGCGGGCATCATCGGGCACGGCGAGGTGTGTCCGCTCGGGCCGTTCTATCTGCCGGCGTATGCGGAAGGCGTGCGCGCGGGCTTGCGCGAGCTGGGGCCTCACTTGCTCGGCGAAGATCCGCGCCAGCTCGCGAAGCTGAACCGCACGATGGACGCTGCGCTCAAAGGCCACCCGTATGTGAAGAGCGGCGTGGACATCGCGTGCTGGGATATCCTCGGGCAGGCGTGCGGGATGCCGGTGTGCGAGCTGCTCGGCGGGCGATACGGCGAGGATGTGACGCTTTACCGCGCCATCTCGCAGGAGTCGCCGGAGGAGATGGCGGCGAAGGTCGCGGGCTATCGCGCGGAAGGCTACCGGCGCTTTCAGCTCAAGGTCGGCGGCGACCCGGACACCGACATCGCGCGCATCTTCGCCGTCGCGGAAAAGCTCCAGCCCGGCGACCGGCTCGTGGCCGATGCGAACACGGGCTGGGTTCAACACGAGGCGGTGCGCGTGGCGAAAGCGGTGCGCGATGTGGACGTGTATATCGAGCAGCCGTGCCTCACGTATGAGGAGTGCCTCGCGGTGCGCCGGCAGACGCCGCATCCATTCGTGCTCGATGAAAATATAGACGACCTCTCCATGCTCCTGCGCGCGAAGGCCGACCTCGCGATGGACGTGGTGAATTTGAAAATCAGCAAGCTCGGCGGCCTGACGAAAATCCGGCAGGCGCGCGACCTCTGCGTGAGCATGGGCATCGCGATGACGCTCGAAGATTCGTGGGGTGGCGACATCGCCACCGCCGCCATCGCGCACCTCGCGCACAGCACGCCCACGGAGTTCCTTTTCAGCACCACGGATTTCAACAGCTACGTCACCGTGAGCACCGCCGACGGCGCGCCGCAGCGCGTGCATGGCCGCATGGCCGCATCGACG
>JANLQB010000320.1:0-3044 GCA_031367565.1 Verrucomicrobiota bacterium | reverse complement strand
GCACAGATGTGCGAGGTCGGGATCAACGTGATCCGCATTTACCATGTGCCGCCGCGCTGGCTGCTGGATGTCGCGGCGGAGTTTGGGCTACGCGTGATTATTTCGATCCCGTGGACGCAGCACGTCGAGTTTCTAAACGAGGGCAAGCTGCGGCGCGACATCATCGAGACGATCCGCAAAGGCGTGGCGACCCACGCGGGGCATCCGTCGATCTTCGCTTACTTCGTGGGGAATGAAGTGCCGACGACGATGGTGCGCTGGCTCGGCTCGGCGCGCGTCGTGGCGTTTATCGAGCAGCTCATCGACGTGTGTCGCGCCACCGATCCGCGCCCGCTCTACAGCTACGCGAGTTATCCACCGACGGAATATCTGCTCCCGACGAACGTCGATTTCTACAGCTTCAACGTCTATCTGGAGCGGCGCGTGGACTTCGAGCGGTACCTCGCGCGCCTGCAAAATCTCGCGGAAGACAAGCCGCTCATCATGGGCGAATTCGGGATGGATACGCTGCGGAAGGGCGAGGACATGCAGGCCGAGGTGCTCGACTGGCATCTCGATGTCGTGGTGAAAGGCGGGGCGGCGGGGACGATCTTCTTTTCGTGGACCGACGAATGGTTCACGGGCGGGAGCGAGATTTTGGATTGGGAATTCGGACTCGTGACGCGCGATCGAACGCCGAAGAAAGCGTTCGCGGTTTTGCAGGAAAAGCTCGCGGGCGATGGGCCGATCACGTCGCGGGTGAAGCTGCGCGCTTACCCAAAAGTGAGCGCGATCGTGTGCTCTTACAACGGCGGGCAGACGATCGGCGAGTGTCTCATCGCGCTCGATGAGGTGAACTATCCCGACTACGAAATCGTCCTCGTGGACGATGGCTCGAAGGACGACACGCAGCAGATCGTGGCCGCGTGGCTGGAGAGTCGCGCGAAGCTCGGGAAGACCGCGGGTTTCATCAGCATCGTGCAGCCCAACATGGGCCTGAGCCATGCCCGCAATGCCGGCGCGCACGCGGCGACGGGCGAGATTTTCGCCTACACGGACAGCGACTGCATGCCCGATCCCGACTGGCTTTATTACATGGTCGGCACGCTGCTCAGCGGTGACTACGCGGGCGTCGGCGGGCCGAATATCTCGCCGCCGGCGGTGAACTGGATTCAGGCCGCAGTCGCCGCCGCGCCGGGCGGGCCGAATCATGTGCTGCTCACGGATGTCGTGGCGGAGCACGTTCCCGGCTGCAACATGGCGTTTCATCGCTGGGCGTTTTTCAGCGTCGGCGGGTTTGATCCCGAATATCGCAAGGCAGGCGACGACGTGGATTTTTGCTGGCGCTTGCAGAGCCAGGGCGGGGTCGTCGCGTTCAGTCCGAGCGCCATCGTGTGGCACTACCGCCGCTTTACGCTGCGCGCATTTCGCAAGCAGCAGGAAGGCTACGGCGAAGCGGAAGCGATGCTGCGTTTTCAGCATCTCGTCTTTTTCGGACCGACCGGGCAGGCCAAATGGAAAGGGCAAATCTACGGCGTGCCGAAGTTCAATTGGCTGCTGAGCCCGCCGGTGATCTACCACGGCGTCTTTGGTCAGGGGCTCTTCCAATCGCTCTACGCGCCGCCGCCAAGCACGGTCGCGGGTTATCTCAGCTCCATCGAATGGGTCGCGCTCACGGCGTTCATCGCGGTCGTCAGCGTGCCGCTCGTGTGGCTGCGCATCGTTCCGTATCTGATGGTGCTCGGCACCGTCACGGTCGCGCTTTCGTATCTAGCGAATGCGCGCATCGAGCCGAAATTCGACACGTATCCGGCGCGCCTGCTCGTGGGATTTCTCGCGTTCATGCAACCGCTCGGGCGCGGATGGGCCCGCTATTTTACGTGGCTGAAATTCAAGCGCACTCCGCAGGAGGTCATTGCCTCTGAAGAGGAGGAACTGGTGCGCGGCCCGCGGCATGGCAGCATCACGCGTCTCAATTTTTGGAACGAAACCGGCGTGGGTCGTGAGAAGCTGATCGAGGAAGTTTTCGCGATGCTGGAGAATGAAGGCTGGCGCTACTCGTCGGACACGGGCTGGTCGAATTGGGACGTCCAGATTTACGGGAACTTCTGGTGGATCGTGAAACTGCGCACCGTCACCGAATATCACGGCGGCCCGAAATGCCTGACGCGCGTGCGGCTCAGTTACAAAATGGTCGTCACGACTTTCCTCGCCAATGTCGTCTTTCTCAGCGCGCTCATTTACCGGCACACCGTCGCGCACGACCGACACTACTGGCTGCTCGCGCTCTATGCCGTTTTCCTCGTCGTGCTTTTCCTCCGCGCCCGCCGCCTGAAGCGGCGCACCGCTGATCTCGTGATGGCCGCCGCCGCGCGCTGCGGCCTCACGCGCGTGTACGGCGACAAAGCGCGGCCACGCCCCGCGATGTGAGCCTGCGCACTGCCGATTACGATTACACGCTGCCCGACGAATTGATCGCGCGGCACCCGCCCGCGCACCGCGAAGACGCGCGCATGATGGTGCTGCATCGCGATACGCAGACGATCGAGCATCGCAGCTTTCGCGACTTCCCAAGCTATGTGCGCACGGGCGACCTCGTGGTGCTAAACGACACACGCGTCATCCCGGCCCGCGTCTATTCCGACGACGGGCGCATCGAGTTGCTCTTCCTCGAAATGGTCCGCGAGAATGCGTGGAAATGTCTCGTGAAGCCGGGGCGCAAAATGCGGATCGGCGCGCTGGTGCATGTCCGCGAGGTGGTCGGCGTCGTCGTGGAGATTTGCCCGGAGGGCGAACGGGTTATTGAGTTTCGCGGGGCAGTCAATCTCGATGCAGCGGGCGAACTTCCGCTGCCGCCTTACTTTGATCGCGAAGTGGAGGCTGCGGATGCGGAGCGTTATCAGACGGTCTTTGCCCGCGAGCGTGGAGCCATCGCCGCGCCGACTGCGGGGCTGCATTTCACGCCGGAAATTCTCGCGCAAATTCCGCACACCTTCCTCACGCTGCACGTCGGCGTCGGCACGTTCCGCGGAGTCCATGCGGAAGACCTCACCGAGCACCGGATG
>JANLQB010000298.1:0-2160 GCA_031367565.1 Verrucomicrobiota bacterium | reverse complement strand
AGACCCGCTGCTACTCGAAAAGCCGGGCCATGCTCCAATTCAGCATCCGCCTCTTCCTCTCAGGAAAATGTGCATCAATATCTATTCAAGCGCAGACCGCGCGCTCCGGCGAAAGGTGCGGTTTGCAAATTTCTCGACAGACGCGCCCAGACCCCGCGTCCCTCCCAACGCCGGAAGCGCAAGTAAACGGCGTGCCAAGAGCCCAGCTTGGCAGGCTAGTCCCGCCACGGACTTCCCGTGCGATGGAGGTGGAGCCGCACTTCGAGAAACTCCCGATCACCTTGCGCCGCAGGCACTCCTGCCCTCGAATGCTTGGCTGCCTCCACCGCAGATCCAAGGGTTTTCCACATCGAATCGCTGATGATTTTGCGCACGGACGATTCGCTCATCCAAAGTTTCAATCAACAGTGAGCTTTTTCTTACACACGACAATTCGTGAACACTGCCTAGTCTCCGGGTGGCTTCTCGCCTTTGACAACTTCCACCTTCGGCGATTCGACCGGTCTTTGAGACAGCTCCTCGATCTGTTTCCGTAACGAGTCGAGCTGCATATTCAGTAACGCGACGTCCGTCTTGAGCCGCTCGTTTTCATCCACCAGCCGCTTCATGCCTGATTCGTCCGTCTGGACCGTCTCCACCGTCTTCCCGAGCTTCCGCGACTGATGCGCATCCCACCAATCCACGCCGATTCCCGCCGCGATGATCACGCCGATCATTACCGCGATGGAGAAGCCGGTCTTCTGGCCAGAACTTTTCATTAAGAATGACTCAAGCACACGCCATGCGCACCCGCGAGGGTTAAACGGTGACGACCGTGAAACACCGCGTTTATCGGCTTTCCAATGGGGCGGAAGTATTTAGCTTCCGACGCAATTCGGCGTTTTCTTTCCGAAGGCGCTGCACCTCTGCGTCAAATTGCGCATGTTCCCGCGTGAGACGCTCCATCTCTGGTGTCATATCAGGAAGACTTGCCTTCAGGGCTTCGAGGTTTTTCAGCAGACTTTGTTGAATTAACAGTCCTTGAAAACTGCTCTGCGTCCGCTCCGTCGCTGCGTCTTCGCGGCCGGCGATGGCTGCTTCCCGCTGGGCTAGTTCATGATCTCGCGTGGCGATTTCCGCCTCACGTCGCGCTGATGCTCGATTCAACCCTTCCACCTCGGCTCGCAACTCCGCTTCCCCTTGTGCAGATCGAGCCGTTTCCGATTCGAGTCGGGATTCTGCGGCGATCCGCTCCATCGTTCTTTGCGAAACGAGTCCCGTAACCGCGATCAGCAAACCGATCACCGCGAGCACCAAAAGTGGCGTCATCCAGCCAATGCGTTTTAGGGTATGGGCGGTAGTTGAGTCGTCGGACATGGGATCGTTAATACCCTCTCAATGCGCAACCGCGCTTATCCAGATGCCGATTCCGTCCCGTCATTCGCGATGTCCGCGATCTGCGAAACCTCCAGCATCTCCACCCGCTCCATGTCGTCATACACGATCAGCGTTCGCCCCGCTGGCGACAGGATCACGTAGTCGCGCCCTTTCACCCGCACGCGTTTCCCGCCCATCATCTCCACGACGAAAGGAACGAACGAAGTGGCGTGAATTTTTTCACGGATGCGATCGGGCGACATGCGCGCGACTAAAGCAGATGCCGCCCGCAGCGCAAGAGCACGCCAGCGTTGCCAAGCGTCCTTGCATCGTCCAGCTTCCGCGCCTTTATGCCAGATCTCGCCGCCACCTACACGCCCGCTTCCGTTGAAGCCAAGTGGTATGCCTTCTGGCTGGAACACGAATGTTTCACCGCCCGGCCCGAGCGCGTTTCGCCGATGCGGCCTGCGTATTCCATCGTCATCCCGCCGCCGAATGTCACCGGCGTCCTCACGCTCGGGCACGTGCTGAACAACACGATCCAGGACATCCTTGCCCGGCGCGCGCGGATGATGGGGAAGGAAGTGCTGTGGCTGCCGGGCACGGATCACGCGGGCATCGCCACGCAAAATGTCGTGGAACGCACGCTGCGCAAAGAAGGCGTGATGAAGCATCGCGACGATCTGGGGCGCGAGGCGCTCGTCGCGAAAATCTGGGAGTGGAAGGAGAAATACGGCGGCATCATTTTGCAGCAGCTCCGCGCGCTCGGCGCATCGTGCGACTGGTCGCGCACGCGTTTCACGA
>JANLQB010000576.1:0-4259 GCA_031367565.1 Verrucomicrobiota bacterium | reverse complement strand
GAACTCACTGGTGCGATCACGGGAAATTCGTCTTAGAGTGCCCGTTCAATGAACACCGAAACCACGGGCGTGAAGCCGCCGAATCCTAACGAACCTCTCAAAGCCGCGTCGAATTTCCTGCGCGGGAATATCGGCGCGGAGCTGGTGGATACATCGACGGGCGCGATTTCGGAGGCGAGCGGTCAGCTCACGAAATTTCACGGGCTTTACATGCAAGACGACCGCGATGTGCGGAATGCGTTGAAAAAAGAGGGCAAGGAAAAGGCGTTCTCTTTCATGCTCCGCGTGCGGCTTCCCGGCGGTCGCGCGACCCCGGCGCAATGGATCGTGCTCGATACGCTGGCGGGCCAATTTGCGTGGCCTTCGCTGCGGCTCACGACGCGGCAGACGTTTCAGTTTCACGGCATCCTGAAGGGCAATGTGAAGTCGCTCGTGCAGGGGATGCACAAGGCGTTGCTCGATTCGATCGCGGCGTGCGGCGACGTGAATCGCAACGTGATGGCTCCGCCGAATCCCGAGCGCAGCGCGGTGCTCCAGCAGGTGTACGATGCGTCGCGCGCGTGGAGTGAATTCGCGCTGCCGAAGACACACGCGTATCACGAAATCTGGCTCGATGAGGAACTCGTCGCGGGCGGTGAGCCGGAAGCCGAGCCGATGTATGGCGCGACGTATTTGCCGCGGAAATTCAAGACGGGCTTCGTGCTCGCGCCGTCGAATGATGTGGATGTTTTCTCGCAGGATTACGGGCTCATCGCGATCGAGGAGGATGGAAAACTGGCGGGCTATAATGTGACGGTGGGCGGCGGGCTCGGGATGAGTCATGGGAATGCGGAGACGTTCCCGCGGCTCGCGGACATGCTCGGTTTCATCGCGCCGGATCAGGTGAATGCGGTCGGCAAGGCGGTGCTGGAGACGCAGCGCGATTTCGGCGACCGGACGAATCGCAAACACGCGCGGCTGAAATACACGATCGAGGATCGCGGCATCGCGTGGTTCAAGGGCGAAGTCGAGCGCCGCTCGGGGGTGACTTTTGCGCCAGCGCGCGATGCGAAATTTACCACGATCGAAGACCCGCATGGCTGGCACGAGTGCGCGGATGGGACTTGGTTTTACGGACTGCACATTCTCAGTGGACGGATCAAGGACTTGCCCGGCTGGCCGATGAAAACGGCGCTCCGCGAAATCGCGGAAATCCACACCGGCGATTTCCGTCTCACGCCTTCGCAAAACGTGAGCATCTCCGGCGTGACGGCGGCGCAGAAGCCGGTGATCGAAGGTATCCTCGCGAAGCACGGACTCGCCGGGGAAAACAACCAGTCGCGCCTGCGCCTGAACGCGCTCTCGTGCGTGGCGCTACCGACTTGCGGCCTCGCGCTGGCGGAGAGCGAGCGGGTGTTGCCGGAGATTTTGGAGAAGTTCGACGCGGTGCTGGATGAAGCGGGATTGCGTGAAGATGCGATCAGCCTGCGCGTCACCGGATGCCCGAATGGCTGCGCCCGCCCGTATCTCGCCGAGATCGGATTCGTGGGCCGCGCGCCGAATAAATACGCCCTCTACCTCGGCGCGAGCTACAACGGCACGCGGCTCAACCGCCTCGCCTCGCCGAGCGTCACGATCGACGCCGCGGTGGAAATGCTCAAACCCGTGATCAAACGCTACGCGCTCGAACGCCACGAAGGCGAAGGCTTTGGCGACTTCTGCGACCGCGCCGTCCTGCCGCCCGATGCCACGTTTCACAGCGTCGGCTCCGGGTTGCGGAGTTAAAACGGGACCATCATCCGTTGCGGCGAAACATCGGTTCGTTTTCCGCGAGCCCTTTTTCTCCGGCGAGCCACCGCGCCGCGCGATGCCCCAGCGCGCGGCAATTGCCAGTCCGCGGACGAGTCAGTTCGCCCGCATCGAAATCGGCGAATAGCGCACGGGCTTGGTCTGTTTTCCGTCGGTGGCTTTCGGCCCGAAGTCGTAGCCGATCACGAGGAAACCGATCTGCCGGTCCGTGTCTTCGTTCGTCCCAAACATGCACGAGAGATCGATGTGCAGATGATCCGTGAGCCGAAACTGCAAGCTCGGCCCGACGCTAAACTGGTGCGCCGGATTTCCGCGTCCGCCTTTCACCGTGTCGTGATCGTAGAGCGTCTCGATGCCGACGCCGAGTTTCCCATCGAGCACGGAATAAGAGAGACCGGTGGAGACTTGAAACTCCTGCTCGCGCTCGCCGCCCGTCTCGGCTTCCCACACGAAATTCACGCCCCAGTGCCAGCGCGGCGCGAGTTCATCGCCGAGTAGCAGTTTGAATTCATACACGTCCGGTCCCCGATCTTGGTCGGCAAATTTGTATTCGCCGTAGAGCGTCGGATTTCCCCAGAGCTTGCCCCAATCGGCAAGCGCATAGCGGACTTCGACATTGAAACTTTGATAGTGAAACCGGCCGCGCTCATCACCCTCGATGTCGTTGTAAAGGTCGAGTTGCATCCGGCCAGGAAGACCGATTTCGACTTCCTCCAGCAGGCGATGGCTGAGCGTGCCGTCGCGATGATGCTTCAGCCGCCACCAGCTTTCGACGCCGACTTCCCACGGCTCTTTCTGGATGTAAATGCGGGTGCCGGGGAAGCGACGCGCGCTGGTCCATTCAGGCCGCGCGGTTTCGCCAATGAGGCGTTCTTCGTTCAGGCCAGAGTCGGCAGGCGTGCGGCCGGTAATGCGGACGGCTTGCTCGGGTTTCGTCGCGGTTTGTGCGAAGGCATGGATGGAAAACGTGGAGGCAAGAAGGAGCGGAATGATCGGGCGGATCTTCATGTTGGTGAGTGTTGGTTGGGAGTTGGACTCCGCGCAAACGGCTCATCCCTGCGCCTTCTTAGATCGAACGCTAAAAATCTCAGTTTAGCGCCCAGACCGTTTTCCCGCCCACGATCGTTCGCACCGCGCGGCCTTTGATTTCGCGTCCGTGAAACGGCGTGTTGCGGCTGCGTGAGAAGCTCCGCTCTTTGTCCACGGTCCATTCGAGGCCGGCATCGATGAGCGTGACATCGGCGTGAGCGCCGATGCTGAGCGTGCCGCGGTTGAGGCCGAGCAGACGCGCGGGTTCGATCGTGAGCATTGCGATGAGACGTGGCAGGCCGATCGCTTTCGTTTGGTGAACGAGGATGTCGAGGAAAAGGCCGAGTTCGGTTTCGAGGCCGAGGATTCCGAAGGGCGCGAGGTCGAACTCGACTTCCTTTTCGTAGCTGCAATGCGGCGCGTGATCGCTGGCGAGCACGGTGATCGTGCCGTCGGCGATGCCGCCGATGAGGGCATCGATGTCGCGCTGGGTGCGCAGCGGCGGGTTCATTTTGAAATTGGTGTCGAAGGCGCGAATCGACTCGTCCGTGAGCGCGAGGTGGTGCGGGCAAACTTCGCCGCTCAGCTTCACGCCGCGCGCCCGCGCTTCGCGCAAAATGCGAACGCTTCCCGCCGCGCTGAGGTGCTGGCAATGGATCGGCGTGTCGCATAATTCGGCGAGCAACGCGTTTCGCTGCACGATGATTTCCTCTCCCGCCGCCGGCCAACCGGGCAGCCCGAGCGCGGTGCTCACGAAACCTTCGTGCATCACGCCTTTGCCGACGAGATTGTAGTCTTGGCAATGGTCCATGACCGTGAGCCCGAACATCCGCGCATACTCCAGCGCGCGGCGCATCACTTCGTGATTCTGAATGCAGCGCCCGTCGTCCGTGAGCGCGACGATGCCCGCCTTGTGCATCGAGCCGATCGGCGCGAGTTCCTCCCCCGCGATCCCTTTCGTGATCGCGCCGCTGACGAAAACATTCACGCACGCTTCGTCTCGCGCCTTGTCCTTTACCCAGGTCACGACGCTCGGATTGTCGATCGCGGGCGAAGTATTCGGCATGCAAACCACGCTCGTAAATCCCCCCGCCGCCGCACACCTCGACCCGCTCGCGATCGTCTCCTTCGCCGACTGCCCCGGCTCGCGGAAGTGAACATGCAAGTCGATGAGGCCAGGGGCGACAATCAGGCCGGTGGCGTCTATTTCTACAATTGGCGATTGGCGATTGGCGATTGACGATTGATCCGCAATCCGCCCGTCCACCATGAGGAGATCGGCGATCTCATCGCGGTGATTTGCCGGGTCGATGATGCGACCGTTTCGGAGGAGCGTCGTATTCATAGGAATTTCTGAAGTTCCTCGACCGTCAGTCGGGCTTGCTTGAGCAAATGAGACAGAGTCGATCGAAGAATCGGACGATGCGCCGGAACCGTGATTT
>JANLQB010000278.1:0-6587 GCA_031367565.1 Verrucomicrobiota bacterium | reverse complement strand
GCAGAATCTGATTATTCCGAATGTGCCAGATGCCTACGTTGAGTCGGTAAAGAAGGCGGCACGCAAGGCGGGTTTCACGACTGAGCAGTCGAATCTGCGCAGCGGCTTCATCGCTTGCACGGGGAATAGTTACTGCAAGTTCGCGCAAACCTGCACGAAGGAGCACGCGCTGGAACTCATGGACTACCTGGATAAGCGGGTGCAGCTAGACCGTCCGGTGAACGTGCATCTTACAGGGTGTCCGAATTCCTGCGCGCAGCATTACATGGGCGACATTGGGTTACTGGGCACCAAGACCAAGGTGCAGGGCGAAAGTGTCGAGGGTTATCACGTCTTTGTCGGCGGGGGTTTTGGGAAGACGCAGGCGGTGGGCAGGCAGGTTTTTACCGGGGTCGCGTTTGGCGATTTGAAAGGGACGCTGGAAAAGATGCTGCGGGCGTATCTGCGGCATCGTGAGGGTAGCGAAGGGTTTCAGGATTTCACGAAGCGGCACGATCTCAATGCGCTTCAGGCGATGTTTTCCAATGAGGAATAAAACGGAGCGCGCATGAGCGACCGCACGCTTATCGACGAACTGCTCGCCGAGCAGCAATCGCTTACAGCGGCGGAGCGTTTTGCGCGGAAGCATGAGGACGGGGCGCTCCCTGCGCAGGCACGATATTACCGTGAACTCATTCCACTGAATCAGCCGCAGGCGGGTGAGCAGTATGCGTTCGGCGTGGATCTGGATGCTTGCACGGGGTGCAAGGCTTGTGTCAGCGCATGCCATTCGCTGAACGGGCTCGATGAAGAGGAGACGTGGCGCGACATCGGGCTGCTGCATGGCGGCACGATTGCGGAGCCTTATCAGCAGACGGTCACGACGGCTTGCCATCACTGTGTGGAGCCGGCGTGCCTCGAAGGGTGTCCGGTGCGGGCTTATGAAAAGGATGCGGAGACGGGCATCGTGCGGCATCTCGATGACCAGTGCATCGGCTGCGGGTATTGCGTGCTGAAGTGCCCGTACGATGTGCCGAAGTATTCCAAGAAACGGGGCATCGTGCGGAAGTGTGACATGTGCCAGTCGCGGCTCGCGGCGAATGAAGCGCCGGCTTGCGTGCAGGCTTGTCCGAGCGGGGCGATCACGATTCGGATCGTGTCGAAATCGGAGGTGATTAAGCGCGCGATTCCGGGCGAGCGGCTCTTGCCGGGCGCGTTCGATTCGCATTACACGAAGCCGACGACGAGCTATGTCACGCGTAAGTCCATGCCCGCCGATGCACGCGCGGGTGACTCCGCTGCGCTGCGACTGGAACACGCGCACGCGCCCTTGATTGCGATGCTCGTGCTCACGCAAATCGCCGCTGGGATCTTTGCGTCTGCGTCAGTCATTGCCTTCGCGAATCCGCAGCTCTTCACTCCGACGAAAGTGCCGCTTTCCATCGCGGGCTTGGCGATCCTGCAACTTGGGCTCGGCGTGAGCGTGCTGCATCTCGGTCGCCCGCTTGGGGCATGGCGCGCGTTTCTCGGGCTGCGCACTTCGTGGATGAGTCGCGAGATTTTTACCTTCGGTGCGTTTGCGGGAGCGGCGGCGGGCTTTGTGGCGTCCAGTGTTTGGGCCCCCATCGCGTTTCTCGCCGTGCCGTTCGCGCATCTCACGACGTTGCTCGCCTTCGTCGGCGTCGCGTGTTCGGCGATGGTTTATGTCGATACCCGACGCCCGTTTTGGCGGAGCTATTTGACGTTTACGAAATTCTTCGGGACCGCACTGCTGCTTGGCTCAGCGGGTGCGGGCGCGGTGCTCGCTTGGTTCGCGCCCGGCGAGGGTGCGCGGGCTTTTGCGGTGGCGGCGACCGTCATTCGCGCCGCGCTTTTTGGGTGGGAGTTTTTGCAGTTTCATCACGCGCTCGCCGACAGGGAAAATCCCACGCACGATTCGGCGCGCACCGTTTGGCAACTACTGCGTCCGCTCGTTTTCGCGCGCGGATTTCTCTTTGTCACCGCGACCGTGGCGGGCCTGTTTGCCATCGGCACTTCTGGCACATTGTCGGCGGTGCTGGCCACCCTCTCGTTCGGGCTCACGCTGGGGTCGCAGTTGATCGAACGTGCGATCTTTTTCACCGCAGTCATCGCTCCGCGAATGCCGGGGCCGTTTGCCCGCAATGTCTTATGAAAACACTCGTCGCCAAGGCCCAAGCGCTCGTCCGCGCCTGGGATGGTCCGCTCACGCAAGACCTCGTGCAGAAGCCGGGAAATTTCGGGCTTGGGAAAGTGCCGTTGCGGCTCGCGCCGGATGATACGACGACGATGGTTTGCGGCTACTGTTCGACGGGCTGCGGGCTGAAGGTGCATCTAAAAGATGGGAAGGCGATCAACCTTAGCGCCGACACGGATTACCCGGTGAATCTCGGCATGGCTTGTCCGAAAGGTTGGGAGGCGCTGACGCCGCTGGCCGCGGATGATCGTGCGACGACGCCGATGTTGCGCAATGCGGAAGGGCAACTCGAAGCGACGGATTGGGAGCGGGCGATGGTGGTTTTTTGCGAGCGGTTTAAGGAGATCATCGCGAAGCATGGGCCGGAATCCGTGGCCTGGCTGGGGACGGGGCAGATCACGGTGGAGGAGTTGGCGTTTCTTGGCGCGCTGGGGAAATTCGGGATGGGGCTCGTGCATGGCGATGGGAATACGCGGCAGTGCATGGCGACGGCGGCGACGGCTTACAAACAGTCGTTTGGGTTCGATGCGCCGCCTTATACGTACGCGGATTTTGAGGAGAGCGATGTCATCGTGCTGGTCGGATCGAATTTGTGCATCGCGCATCCGATCATGTGGCAGCGCGTGATGCGGAACAAACACCGGCCCGAAATCATCGTCGTCGATCCTCGTAAAACGGAGACGGCGATGGCGGCGACTCAGCATTATGCCATCGCGCCGAAGAGCGATCTCGTGCTGCTTTACGGGCTCGCGAATATCCTGATCGCGAGCGGCTGGATTGCGCGCGGATACATCGATGCGCACACGACGGGCTTCGATGAGTTCGCGGAATTCGTATCGCGATTCACGACGGATTTTGTGAGCGAAGCGACGGGTTTGAGCGCGGAGGAAATCTGGCATTTTGCGGATACGATCAATCGCGGAAAGCGCGTGTCGTTTTGGTGGACGATGGGCGTGAATCAAGGCCACGAGGCCACGCGCACGGCCCAGGCGATCATCAATCTTGCGCTGATGACGGGGAATATCGGGCGGCCTGGCACGGGGGCGAATTCGATCACGGGGCAATGCAATGCGATGGGTTCGCGGCTTTTTTCCAACACGACGAATCTGCTCGGCGGTCGGGATTTTTTGAAGGCGGAGGATCGGGAGAAAGTCGCGTCAATTCTCGGCATCGACCCGGCGCTCCTCCCGCAGCGAAACTCGCTGGCTTACGATCAGATCGTGGATGGGATCACGTCGGGGAAAATCAAGGGGCTGTGGGTCGTGGCGACGAATGGAGCGCATTCGTGGATCAATCGGAAGGCGTTCGATGACTTCGCCGGGAAGCTCGATTTTCTCGTGGTGCAGGACATGTATTCAACGACCGAGACGGCGCAGATCGCGGACCTCGTGCTGCCTGCGGGCGGATGGGGCGAGAAGGAAGGGACGCTGATCAATTCGGAGCGGCGCTTTGGGCTCGTGAAAAAGGTTTCGCGGGCGCCGGGGCAGGCACTTTCGGATTTCAATATCTTCAAACTTGTCGCGCAGTATTGGGGCTGCGGGGAGATGTTCCGCGGGTGGACTTCGCCGGAGGCGGTGTTCCAGATTTTGAAAGAGCTTTCGCGCGGGCAGCCGTGCGACTTCACGGGGATTGCGGATTATCGGATGATTGATGATTGCGGGGGGATCCAATGGCCGTGGGAAGAAAGTCGGAAGTCGGAAATCGGAAGTCGGAATGAGTCTCCGAAAAGCGAGCGCAGGCTTTTTGAGGATGGTCGGTTTTTTACGCCGGATGAACGGGCGCGATTTCTTTTTGAGGAGCCTCGCGAGGCGGCGGAGGGCGTGGATGCGGAATTTCCGTTCGTGCTGCTGACGGGGCGCGGGACTTCTTCGCAGTGGCATACGCAGACGCGCACGGGGAAGTCGGATGTGCTGCGGAAACTTTATCCCGCCGAGGTGTATGTGGAGATCAATCCGGCGGATGCCGACCGGCTCGGGATTGCGCCGGATTCCGAGGTCACGATTCGTTCGCGGCGGGGGGAGATTCGCGCGACGGCGTTTGTGGCGGCGACGGTGCGACCGGGGCAGGTTTTTGTGCCGATGCACTATGCGGTGACGAATCAGCTTACGAATCCTGAGTTTGATCCTTACTCGCGGCAGCCTTCTTACAAGTCTTGCGCAGTGGCCGTGGAGAGTGTGGTACCAGGTGCGTGGGGGTGATCTGGGGAGCACGCTCGGGACGAGCGTGCTACCCGGAGTTCTAATCACGCCAGGTCAGATCCTCGGGGGAGTTTAGATTGCGGAAGAGGGTTTGCTCTTCAGCACGGATGGCGAGTGCGATGGCGAGTCCGCTCCGCGCCGCTTTGCGCAGGAGATTTTGCATCGAGCGATCGTCGCCTCGCACGCATTCGACGACGAGCGGCAAGAGGCTTGGCGCATACACGGCGGCGAGAGGTTCAAAGTGGCCTTCGGATTCGGGAACGACGCTGCAACCCTTCGCCAGCGCGGTTTTCGCGAGCGCGCTCAGGAAATCGGCGTGCATCGCGGGCAGGTCGATGGCGAGGACGACGACGTGCGAGGTCGTGATGCGCGGGAGGACGGCTTCGAGCGCCGCGAGCGGACCTGCGCCGGGGGTGAGATCGGCGATGATGGGGATACCGGAGCCGGCGTAGGGGCCGTCGGGGCGACCGGAGATGAGGAGTTCGCTCGCACCGGTCGCGCGGAGGGTGGCGAGCTGGCGTTGCCAGAGCGCCTGGCCTTCGATGAGCAGCGCGGCTTTATCGCGGCCCATGCGTGTGGAGCGGCCTCCGGCGAGGAGGACGGCGCTGAAGGGATTGCGGATTGCGGATTGCGGATTGCGGATTGAATTCGGCACGGGGCGTTGTCTGATTCTCTTACCGCCATGTCTGCCATTCGCATCAAACATCTCTTCATTTCGCCGGGGCATAATTTCTTTGGGCACCACGACCAAGAACCGTCGCAGCATCCGATGGTCGAGTGCGCGGAAGTGAAGTGTCTCGCTGATCGCGGGATCGAGGGAGATCGCTTTCTCGATTTCAAAGCGGACTACAAAGGGCAGGTCACGTTTTTCTCGAACGAGGTTTATGAAGACGTGTGCGCGAAGTTCGAGGTGCGGGATAAACCGGCGTCGGCGTTTCGGCGGAATATCATCGTGGAAGGTGCGGACTTGAATGCGCTGATCGGGCGGGAATTTGAAGTGCAGGGCGTGCGTTTTTTTGGGACGCAGGAGAGCGCGCCGTGCCACTGGATGAATACGGCGTTCGCGCCTGGCGCGGAGGAGGCGCTGAAGGGGCGCGGGGGATTGCGGGCGAAGGTTTTGACGGACGGGGTGCTGCGCGCGGAATGAGTTTCTCATCCTCGTCCTCGGAAAGGCCACGATCCGAGGACGAGGAGGAGCACGATTTTCTGGCGAAGACGCGCGGTGACAACGCGGTGCGAACCCGCTACATCGGCGGCATGAAACGTTTCCTCCTTCCCCTTTTCGTCCTCACCGCCAGTGCTTGCGCCGTCGAGCTTTCGGGCGATTTCAAAGGCCCGCTCGGGCTGCAACTTTACAGTCTGCGCGAGGCGTTTAAGGCGGACGTTTCCGGCACGCTCGATAAAGTGAAGGCGTTTGGTTTCACCGATGTCGAGACGGCGAATACTTACGGGCTCGGCGCGGAGAAATTGCTCGCGATGCTGAAAGAGCGCGGGCTGAATCCGGTGAGCGGGCACTTTCAATATGAGCCGCTCACCAAGGATCTCGCGGGCGCGGTGGCGGAGGCGAAGGCGCTCGGGTTGAAATTTGCGGTGTGTCCTTGGATTCCGCACGAGGAGGGGATTTTCGGCGAAGCGGAGGCGAAGAAGGCGGCGGCGGATTTCAACAAATTCGGCGAGGCGTTTAAGGCGGCGGGGATCACGTTCGCGTATCACTGCCACGGGTATGAATTTAAGCCGCTGACGGAAGGCGGGACGGAGACGGCGTTCGACGTTCTCGTTCGCGAGACGAAGCCGGAATTCGTGAGCTTCCAGATGGATGTTTTCTGGGTCACGCATCCTGGACAAGACCCCGCGAAGCTGCTGAAGAAATACGGTAGCCGCTGGGCGCTCATGCATCTCAAGGACATCCGCAAGGGCGCGAAGACGGGCCTTTACACGGGCCACGCGCCGCTCACGGATGACGTGCCGCTCGGCACGGGAATGGTGAACTGGCCAGAGGTGCTGAAGACCGCGAAAGAAGTCGGCGTGAAATATTACTTCATCGAAGACGAGTCGCCGACGGTGATGGATGCGCTCCCCATCACGACGAAGTATTTGTCGGGGCTGAAATTCTAGGCGCGAACACGCATCCCTCCGCCCGCCGTGAAACCCACGATCATCGCGCTGCTTTTTTTTGGCGGCAGCGGCGGCGGCGG